>JBEKKG010000011.1:0-23014 GCA_050010835.1 Planctomycetota bacterium | reverse complement strand
CAAAGCTCGGGGACGTGGTGGCCGTCGCGGCCCTGCTGCGCGAGAACCCCGGCCTGGTCCGCACGCGCGGCGCCAGCGGCGAGACGCCGCTGCACTGGGCGGCGCACCACGGCCACCGCGTGGTGGCCGAACTGCTGCTCCGGCACGGCGCCGACGTGCATGCCCAGGCCGGCTCCAAATGGGGCGGCACACCGCTGGCTTGGGCCGCCGAGAACCAGCCGGGGCTGGTGGAGCTGCTGCACGCCCACGGCGCTGACGTCAACGCCGTGAATGCCCTGACCGGCCAGACGCCGCTGCATTGCTGCGCCCGCGGCGGGGACAGCGGCGAGATTGCCGAGTTCCTTGCCGCCCACGGCGCGGACATCAATGCCCGCGACAGCAGCGGACGCACCGCGCTCGAATACGCCTGCTACTACGAACACAGTGAGGTCGTGACGGTGCTGCGCCACAGGCGCGCAAAGGAGTACACGTGAGCAACCTGGTCCAGAGCCTTCCCGAACTGCTCAGCCGTTCCGCCGCCGCTTATGGCCACAGGCGCTTCGTCGTGGACAGCGCCACGGGTGCGGAACTCTCTTTCGCCGGGCTGGATGACGCCAGCGCCAGAATTGCCAGAGCGCTGGGCGCACGTTGCGGCATCCGGCCCGGAGAGCACGTCGCCATTCTGATGCCCAACTGCCTGGAAATCCTGCCGGCGTACTTCGGCATCCTGCGCGCCGGCTGCGTGGCCGTGCCCGTCAACGCGCGCCTGAAGGCTGACGAACTGCAGTTCATCCTGGGCGATTGCGAAGCCCAAGCCGTCTTTGTGCATCCCGCGACCTGGAAGCCCGCCCAGGAAGCCCTGAAAGTCCTGAATTGGCAGAAGCCCGTCATTGCAACCTGCTTCGATACTCCGCCGCCGGGCGCCGTTCCTTTTTCCGAACTCCTTGCGCCCAAGGCGGGCGAGACGCCCGCGGTACGTACCGCGGGCGTCCCGCCGGCCGCGTCTGGGAGCGCCGGCGTCCCGCCGGCCGCGTCTGGGAGCGCCGGCGTCCCGCCGGCCCGTGGCAAGCAGGCAGAGCATGGGGACGAAGGCGGGCGGGACGCCCGCGCTCCCAAGCGCGAGGACGATTGCGGGCGTCCCGCCCGCGCTCCCAGCCGCGACGACGTCGCCGCCATCATCTATACCTCCGGCACAACCGGCCGGCCCAAAGGCGCGATGCTGACGCACGGCAACGTCCTCTTCAACATCGAGGCCACCAAGGCCGGGCACGGCTTCCGCGGGGACGACGTGCACCTGCTCGTCGTGCCGCTCTTCCACGTCACGGGCTTGAACACGATCATGCCCACGGCGCTGGAGCAGGGCAGTTGCATGGTGGTTTCAGCGGCCATTGACCCGGAAGAGGTTGTCGAGACCATCCACAAGTTCCGCTGCACGACCTTTGTCGGCGTGCCTACCACTTTCTATTTGCTTGCCAACGTGAAGAACCTGCCGCTGGAGAAGCTCAGCTCCCTGCGCTTGATCTGCTATTCCGGCGCGCCCATGTCGCGGCTGACCATCGAGCGGCTGCGCCAGATGTTCCCCTCTCCCCTTGCGGGAGAGGGTAGGGTGAGGGGGCCGCGTGTGGAACTGCACAACTTCTACGGCCTCACGGAAACCACGTCCTGCACCACGGTCTTGCCCGACAGCCAGGCCCTGGCGCGCGCCGAATCCGTGGGCCTGCCGCCGCCGGGGCTGGAACTGTGCATAATAGGCTCGGAGCCCCAGCCAGCGGGGACAGCGGGGACAGACAGCCAATTTCCAAACAGCCGGAAATTGGTGTCAGTCCCCGCTGGCGCTGTGGGCGAGCTGTGCGTCCGCGGACCGAGCGTCTTCCCAGGCTACTTCAAGCGGCCTGAAGCGACCGCTGAGGCGCTGGCCGGCGGCTGGTTCCACACGGGCGACACCGCCTGCCTGGATGCCGAAGGCTACGTTTTCCTGCGCGGGCGCAAGAAGGAGATGATCATCGTCGCCGGCGAGAACGTGTACCCCCTTGAAGTCGAGAACGTGCTCTGCGCCCACCCCGCGGTGCGCGAAGCCGCGGTCTTCGGCCGCCCCGACGCGGCCCTGGGTGAAGTGGTCCACGCCGCGGTGGTGTTGCGTCCGGGGGAGCAGCTCACCGAGCGCGAACTCAGGGCCTTCGCCAATGAGCGCCTGGCCGCGTTCAAACTGCCGCGTAAGATTCGCTTCCTGGACGCCCTGCCGCGCAATCCGTCGGGGAAGGTCGTGAAACGGGAGCTCACCGCGCTGGGAGGATGAGGAGCAGCCATGAAGCGGCAATACAATAAGGACAAGGCTCTGGCAGCCAAGGCGGAGCACGACGAGTGGCAGCGATTCGGGGCGCAGCAGTTTGCGCGTATCTACGGGCCTGATGAACCCGAGTACACTCTGGCGGACATCAAACCGGAACTGAGCAAGCGCCCGCCTGGCGACGGACGTGATGGTTCACGTCGCGCTGGCCGCCGCTAACCCTTCGGAGGCTAGACCATAGAACGTGTACTCGCAATCCGGCACGGAATCGAGAGCGAAGCCGGTGTAACCGCCTCCAGCCTGCTCAAGACTGCGGGCGAACTGTGCGGCCCTCTCCGCCGCGGGACCGGCCAGTTTTCCCAGCAACTTGAGCGTGAACAGGGCCGTGCATGTGGAAAGCAAGTCCGCCAGCGGTGCGGCCGGCGTGGCGCGAAAGCCGCCGTCCTCGTCCTGCATCGCCGCCAGAAAGCTCGCGTGCTCTTCAACGCGGCCCGTCTCGCCCAGCAGCACGCCCAAGGCGACTCCCGCCGCGCTGCCATTGGTTCCCGGAGTCCTGGCGTGGCGGTTCTCGCGGAAACCGCCCGTGGGCTGCGCCAGGCTGCGCGCGAAGGCAAGCGCCCGCTCAGGTTCCGGCAACGCCGTCCCGAGGCGCAGGCAGACGGCTGCCGCGAGGAACGTGTGGTAGAGACTGCCCGAGGCGTCTATGTCCGTCTTGGCATAGCCGCCGTCCGGACGGCGCAGCGCCGCAAGGCGCGCCAGAGTGGCCTGCCTGGCGTCCGCGGATTCCTCCGCTGCAAGCTGCGGCCCGAGAATCTCTTCGCACAAGGCCAGCGCATCCCACCAGGATGCAGCCAGGACCGCATCGCAGAACGCACCCCCAGGCTGCTTGATGCGCAGGGCTTCAGGCTGCCTCATGCGCGCCAGCAGAAGACCGGCCGCGGCGCGGGCGCTTTCCGGCGTCAGGCTTTGCAAGACGGACAGCCCGCGCAGGGCGAAAGCCGTGTAGTACAAATCCACGTTGCCGCGCCGGTTGGCAAAGCCGCCCTCGGCCTGTTGCCGGGAAATCAGCCAGCGCAAGTGTTTGTCGCGGTAGGTGGCCGGCAACTGAGCCAGGCCGGAACGGATGTCATCGCGGAGGAGAAGAAGCACGCCTCAATTAGATCCGCAACCCCGCGCGTTTGTCAAGCCGGTGTTGTAGGACAAGCTTTCCAGCTTGTCCGGGCAAGCTGGAAAGCTTGCCCTACAAGCGCATTCCGCCAATTTGTGAGTTGCTTGGCGGCCCCGGCGCGGCTTAAATGTAAGGGCGTTAGCGATGCTGATTCACGCCCGGCGCTTGCAGCTTTCGCCATGGGGAAGGCAGGGGGATGCACATGACCGTTCCTGTAAGCAAGGAACTGAAGCTCAAGTTTCTAAGGACCATGCTCACCGCGCGCTTGACCGACGAGACGGAACAGGCGCTGAAGCGCCGCGGCCACGGCGCTTTCCAGCTCTCTTGCGCGGGGCATGAGGCGCTGGCCGCGGTGGGCTTTGCCATGCAGCCGCAGGATTGGCTGCACCCCTATTACCGCGACCGGGCACTGGCGATGGCGCGGGGTGTCTCCCCGGAAGACTGCTTTCTCGATTTCTACAGCAAGGCCCCTTCAACCTCGGGCGGCCGGCAGATGCCCGTGCATTACAACTCCCGGCGCCTGCGGATCGTCTCCCATGCCAGCTTCGTCGCCCTGAATATGCTGCCCGCGGTCGGGATGGCCATGTCTTTCAAGGCCCGCAAGATACCCGAAGTCGTGGTGGCCACGATCGGCGACGCCTCCACACGCGAGGGCGAGGCCTTCGAAGCCCTGGCCCAGGCCGGCACAGAGAAGCTGCCCATCGTCTTCGTCGTTGAAGACAACCGCTACGGGATTTCCACCGTGACGACGGGCAAGACTTTCTGGACCATGCCCAACGGCGTGCATGAGGGGGCCGGCCACATCCGCTGGCTTTTTGGCTGCCGCGTTGAAATCGTGGATGGCCTGGACCCCGTGGCCCTCTACAGGACCGCCCTCGCCGCGCTCGAACGCGCCCGCGGCGGCGAAGGGCCGGCTTGCATCGTGGCCCTGGTCGAGCGGCTCAAGAGCCACTCCATTTCCGACGACCAGCGCATCTACCGCAGCGCCGAGGAATTGCAGCAAGTCCAGGCCAAAGACCCCGTCAAGCATTTCACCGAACGCTGCCTTAAGGAAGAGGTCGTTTCGCCGGCTGAGCTGGAGGCGCTGCAGGCGGAGATCAAGGCGGAGGTCGAAGCGGCCGCGGAACGGGCTTATCGCGCGGCGGAACCGGAGCCGGCCAGCGCGGTCGGCAGCGCCTTCGCCAAGCTGCCTGACGGCCTGCCGGCGCGCGAACAGCACCTGCCGGGCTATCTTTCCAAGCGTTCCGGCGGGCTGACTATGGCCCAGTGCATTGCCCTGACGCTGGAACAGGAGATGCGCCAGAACCCGCACATCACTGTCTTCGGCGAGGACATCGAGGATCCCAAAGGCGATGTCTTCGGCGCCACGCGCGGGCTTTCGCGGCAGTTTCCCGGCCGCGTCCGGAACTCGCCGCTCGCCGAAGCCACCATTGTCGGCAGCGCCTCGGGGCGCGCCCTCGTGGGCGACCTGCCGGTGGCTACGATCCAATTCGTGGATTTCATCGGCCCGGGCTTGAACCAGCTTATCAACGAAGTGACCACGCTGCACTGGCGCTCCTTGGGCGCCTGGAACCCCGCTATGGTGCTCATGTCGCCATGCGGCGCGTATCTGCCCGGCCTGGGGCCGTGGCACAGCCAGACCAACGAGGCCATCTTCGCACACCTGCCGGGCCTGCACGTGGTTGTGCCTTCCAGCCCCGGCGACGCGGCCGGCCTGCTGCGCTATGCGCTGCGCTGCAACCGCCCGGTGCTCTATCTCTACCCCAAGGCGCTCCTGCACAGCGCCGAAGACAACGTGGAGGAGCCGAGCCTGGACTGCATCGTGCCCTTTGGCCAGGCGCGCGTCGTGCGCGAAGGCAGCGACGTCACGATGGTGGCCTGGGGCAATTGCGTCGCGCTCTGCCGCGCCGCCGCCGCCCAGGCCGCGCGCGAAGGCATTGAGGCCGAGATCCTGGACCTGCGCTCCATCGTCCCCTGGGACACCAAGACGGTGCTGCAGTCTGTGATCAAGACCGGCCGCCTGCTGGTAGTCCATGAGGACGGCAAGACCTGCGGCTTCGGCGCGGAAGTGATTGCGGAGCTGGTCGGCGCGGCCTTCGAGCAACTGCGTGCCGTGCCCCGGCGCATCACCAGGACTGACGACCATATCCCGTACAACTATGGGCTGGAGCTGGCCGTGCTGCCCAGTGTGGACGCGGTCCTGGCCGCCCTGCGCGAACAGCACCGCCAGGACCTGCGGCCGGGCCGCAGGGCGCCGGACACGGCCGCGGGCATTGGCGTCGCAGCCCGCGGGGCGCTGCTCCCGGCGGCGGAGCCTGCCCGGCCGGCTGCTGCCGCGGCGTCCGCGGACAAGGCGGTCGAGCAGGTGGACATCCTGGTGGTGCGGCAGTCGCCGACCGACGAGGACGCCACGGTGGTGCGCTACCTGGTGGAGCTCGGCGAGAAGGTCCAGGTGGGCACGCCGCTGGTCGAGATGGAAGCCAACAAAGGCTCCTTTGAAGTCGAATCCACGCATGAGGGTGTGGTCTCCAGAGTTCACGCCCGCGCGGGCGACCGGGTGCGCGTGCAAACACCCGTGCTGACACTGGACGTGGCCGCGGCCCCGGCCGCGGCCGCGCCCGCGGCCGTGGAACGGCCCGCTGCGCCGCTCAAAGAACTGCTGCTGGGGGCCGCGCAGATGCAGGTCGGCGCACTGGCGCTGAAGAGCCAGCACGAAATCCCCACCGTCAACGTGGAATGCGAAGTGGACATCACGGCCATGTCGCAACAGCGGGAGACGGTCAAAACGCAGTTCGAGAGCCGCTTCGGCCTGCGCCCGACTTATACGCACCTGATCCTGTGGTGCCTGGTGCGGGCGATGATGGAGGAGCGCCACGCCGGCTTCCGCGGCAGGCTCAATCCCATCGCGGACCGCCTGCTCATCGAGCCGCGCGTGCACGTCGGTTTCGCCGCGGTGGGGCCCAAGGAGAGCCTGTACTCGCCCGTGGTCAAGAACGCCGACACACTGTCTTTCATCGAGTTCGCGCGTTGTGTTTACGGCCTGACGGAGAAGGTCCGCGCCGGCGCCATCGCGGCCGCGGACTTGCAGGGCGCGACCGTGACACTGACGAACATCGGAGCTTTTGAGGCCACCACGGGCACGCCCTTTATCATCCCCGGCCAAGTGGCCATGCTGACCGCCGGCTCAATCATGGAACGGCCGCGGTTCGTGGACGGCACGGGGATGAGCGCGGAGCGCCGAGTTGAGCCGCGGGTACTGCTGAGCCTGAAGCTGGTCTTCGATCACCGGCCCTTCAACGGCTCACACGCCGCGAGCTTCCTGCGCACCATCAAGCACAATCTCGAGAACCTGGATCTGCACGATTTGCTGGCGCTGCAACCGGCAAACGGGAAATGAGCGGCCGCAAGGCGAGGAGCGAGGGGTGAGGAACAAGGGACGAGGGGTGCCGTCCTCACTTCTTGCCGAACACCAGCATATCCAGGTGTTTAATGGTTGTCGTCGCCAACTCGGTGAACTTCTCCATGCCCGGCGCGGCCAGGTCCTTGCCGTTGAAAGCGTTCTTGACTTCTTTCAGGCCGAAGCCCTCGTCAAGCAGCGGCAGGCCCAGCGCGGTGCAGGTGTTGCTCACGTTATTGATGAAGCCGTTCAGCTTGCCTTTCTCATCGCCGTTGAGGCCGTCGTGGCTGGGCGGCAGGCACAGGATAGGCACACAGCCGGCCTCCAAGGTTCTTTCCAGCAAGGCGCGCACACCGTCACCCGGCCGCCCTGGCCTGACAGTGTCCGCATAGCTGAGCATCAGGAGCGCCATCCCCGGCTCGTTCTTTATGGTGTTGTAGGGCAGCAGGGTGCGCATGTCCTCCAATCCGCCCAGGGGCGTGCCATCAGGCGCGGAAGCGCCGAGGAAGGTAAAGTCCGCCGCCTTCAGTTTCAGCCCTTTGACCAGTTCCTCCGTGTCTTGGGGCTGCGCCCCCACCACAAGGACCGTCTTGGGCTTCCTGACCTTCTTCACGGACTTCAGCATGCTTTTCATGGCATCCTGGATCTGCGGGTTGAAGGTGAAGCCTTCTCTTTCGAGGGAGCGGATCAGCAAAGACTGCTTGCTCATTGACTGCATGACCTGGTACAGGAGGGCGGGAGTCGGCGGGGTGCGGTAAGTGATGACGAAGTCGTCAATGTAGACTGAAGCCCACTTGGTCCTGTCCTTTGGCCTGAAATACAGATGAATCGCTGAGAAGCTGTGCTCCTTCTTGATGCGCTCCTTGCCGCCATGGCTAAAATCATGCATGCGCAAGGTAACTGGAACCCAAGCCTTGGTCTTGGGCAGACGGGGCTTGTCGTCGAAATCCCCATCCTTGAACATCACCTGTAGCTCACCCGGCTCGTCCACATACACCATGAACTGAACATAGATTTCATTGGGCTCCAGTCCGCCGGGAACCTTGAGAGGCGGTTCCAAGATGGCGGCCGACCTTTTCTCGTTCGCGTCCTCCTGTTCCAATTTGAGGCTGTGTGGATTGGCCGGCCCTTGTATAATCTTGTCTTCCAGCGTGCCTTTCTTCCAGGTCTTCGCTGAGGTCTCGAAACCTTCGTAGTACAGCACGTCCGGGAACTCTGGAAACTGGCGGTATGCCTTCTCTTCGCCGCCCGCCCAAAGCCGGGGCGGGCAGAACAGCAGGGCGCTCAGCACCATCAGCACCAGACACAACCGTTGCGATGACATGAAACCGAGCCTCCTCTCCCCCCAGCCCGCTGTCACTTCCGCGGGAACACGCTGGCATCCACATGTTTGATGGCCTGCATGGCCAAGCCGGCCAACGCTTCGACGCCTGCCGTGCTCAAGTCTTGTTTGTCCATGGCGTTCTTAAGGTTCTTGATGCAGAAACCTTCGTCAACCCAGGGCACGCCCAGTTCCAGGCACACATTCGACACGCTGCTGGTAAAAGCATCCGGTTTGCCCTTGTCGTTTTTCTGCGGCGCCGGCGGCAGGCACAGGATCGGCACGCAGCCGGCTTCCAGTATCCGCTCCAAGACCACTTTCGTGCTGTCTCCCGGCCGCCCCCGCGCCAGTGTATCCGCGTGGCCGAGCATCAACAAGGCCACTCCGGCCTCCGTCTTCTGAATGTTATAGGACAGCAACGTCCGCATGTCGTCCAACCCGCCCAAGGGGAAACCGTTGGGCGCAGCCGCGGGAACGAAATTGAAGCCCGCCGCCTTCTCCCTGGCGGCGTCTGCTTCCAAGCCCTTCACCAGCTCATTCGTGTCGCTGGACCGCGCGCCCACCACAAGCACGGTCTTGGGTTTCCTGCTGCCGGTCTGGTGCTTCAGGGCGCTTTGCAGCGCCTCCTTGATCTGGGGCGAAAAGGTGAAGCCGTCCTGGGCCGCGGACCTGATCAGTGCCGCATGGCCGCTTTCCAAAGTGGCCAGCCGTGGTAGCAGGTCGGCGGGCCTGGCGCCGCAGGAGATGATGAAGTCATCAATGAAGACATTTGGCGTCTTGTTCTTGTCGCGCGGCCTGAATGACACCTCCACGTTCCTGAAGCTGGCGTCTTTGGTTACATGCTTCTTATCTTTGGTGAGATCACATAAACGGAGCAGCACGGGGCACCACGCCTTGACCTTCATGCTGTGCGCTTTCTCTGAGAAATCCCCGTCCTTGAATTTTATGCCGATCTCGCCCATTTCGTCTGTCCAGAGCATGAATTGGATATGGATCTCATTCGGGTCCATGCCCGCGGGGAATCTGACCGGCAGGTCTGTGCTGCCAGACCACCACTTGTCATTATCCTTCTTGGTTTCGCCCAACTTGAAGCTGTGCGCGTTGCCCGGCCCCTGGACCGTTGCAGTGTCAACCTTGCCGACTTTCCAGGTGACAGCCGAGGTCTCGAAACCTTCGTAATACAGGACTTCCGGCATTTCGGGGAACGGCCGGGAGGTCTTCTCCTCGCCCCGCAAGGCCGGGGTTTGGAACAGGGGCGGCATGGCGCTCAGCCCCAAGAGGAGGAAAGCGAACCGGCGTGGAATCAAGGAGTTGCTCCGTACCGCGGGCGCTTGGCCCGCAACCCAATCCTGCCACGCCCCGAATGTCTCTGGCGCGCTGCAAGACTCTATCCACGTTCTTCCGTTATGACGAGGCAACCGAGCCGGGTGCTGCAACTCCGTGGCACTACTCGATCTCCTCGCCCTTCTTTCCAGGCTGTGCCCCGCCAGGCTGCTCCACAGGCGTGCGCCAGAGAATGTGCTTGTCAATCAACATGAGCATCTGCTTCACTAGACGCGGCAGTTGCTTCGGGTCTTTCAAGTTGCAATCTATCACCGGGCAGTTCAGGTCGCTGGCCGCCTTGAGCATCGCGGTGCGCACGTCATCCTGCATCCCTACCGGGCCATCCTTAATGGCCGGTGGCGCGGCAGGCACTGCCATGACCGGCACGGCACCGAGGCGCAAGCACACGCGCCCCAAGTCCTCCCAGTCCAGGGATTCGAGCATGGTCAATTTCCGCTTGGGCGCAATCTCCCCAATCACGAAGACCACATCGGGTTTCTGATCCGCTTTTAGACCCGCGATGTACGTCGGCACGGCCCCCAAGAGGTTCCTCGGGGTTGCCGTGGGGCCAATCAGTCCCGTTTCGCTGGGCAGTGTCAAGCGCGACCATTTATCCCACTTTTCAAGCTGCTTGCCATCGAATTCCGGCTTGGGCAGCCCGGGTCCGAGGCTGGCGAACACGTAGCTCGTCCCTGGCTTGACGAGCTTGTGCAGGGCCGTCGCGATGTCGGGACCGAAGAGCGCGCCGCCTTCTTCGAGCGTCTTGCGGGGCGCCTTGTCCGCGGGGGTTACAGCCGTGGCGGGTGCAACAGTGCCTCCCGCAGCCGGTGTTGGGGCCGTCGTGCCTCCTGTGGCCGGAGTTGGGGCCACGGGCTTGGTTCTCCCCGGCGCACTCTTCAAATCGGGGTCCAGTTCCACGCAGAAATCGTCGAAAAACACTTCCGCGGCGACCAGATCAACGCCTAGATAGAGCCCTACCGACTGCGCCTCCTTGTCAATTTTCGTGTGGCTTTCGACCAGCTTCCAGTCCGGTTTGTTCGGCTCCAGATCGCAGCCGGCGTAGTTCTCCTTGCCATCCTTGTCCTTGAAGGTGAGCAGGATCTTCGGGTGCGCCCAAGTCTTCTCGGGGATCGGGGTGTAGTTGCCGGGAAACTTGGCCAAAGCGGAAATGCGCACATTGTGGTCGCGCACCTTCGCCAGATCGAGCGTTATTTCGAGCCTGGCCCAGCCGCCGCCTTTGGTGCTGATCTTCAGGACTTTCCCGTGGCCCGGCTCATCCACAAGCGAGAAATCGCCGGGACTCTTCAGCGTCCAGCCCGCCGGCAGTTGCTGCAGGTTGAGCTTCTCGAAGTCCTCGAAGATAAGCTGTTCGCCCGCTCCGCCGCATACGCCCGCGAATGCGGCAACCAGGAGACCGGTGACCACTGTGACACGCGCAAACAAAGGCACTTCTCCGTTCGATTGGCCGCAAGACCGTTCTGCTAAGGTTCAAGGACTTGCCCGCCCCCTCCTTGCCTCTCTTTTACGCCTAGTATACCCCAAACAGGGAAGCAACGCAATGCTCAAAATGTCGCCGGCAGCCAATTGGGTGCATGACCGTAACTGGGTGCTTCCAATTCGCTGCTCTCGGATCTTAACCTATGGCGTTCACCGCCCGCTTCTGTCTCTTCCTCTTCCGCAGGTCCTCATATTCCTGCTCCAGTTCAGCCAGCCGCCTGCGCACCAGCAGGCGTGAGGCCATGCCCAAACGGTTGAAGAAAAGGATGCCATCCAGATGGTCTGTTTCGTGCTGGCATATTCGTGCGAACAGATCCTGGGCGTTGAGGCTAAAGGGCTGCCCTTTGAGATCCACGCCATTCACGTGCAGGGACGCATAGCGCTTCACTTTCGCGCGCAGCCCAGGCACCGACAGGCAACCCTCTTCGTCAACCACCGAACCTCGCAGCTCCGAAAGAACGGGGTTGAGCACCACAAGTGCCAGTTCATCCTCCTTGTTGGCCTTTGCAAGAAAGAGCCTCAAGCCCACGCCCACCTGTGTGGCTGCCAGCCCCAGGCCTTGCTCCTCGGACAAACTGGCCTGCATGCGCGTTACCAACTCTGCCAAGTCCCAGCCGTCCGCCTTCCCGGCCTTGAGTTCCTCAGCCGTGACCGGCCGTGCGCGCTTGGCTAGAAACGGGTCGGGGTAGATGAGGATTTTGAGAGGTTCTGTCTGGGTCATGATCGCCGCGTCCTTCCCTAATTCTAATCCGGCAAGTCCTCTACAGTCAACCCCAGCCTTGTTTCTTCTTTCGGCGAACTCAGGACCACGCTCGTGCGCGCCGTCACCACCCCGTCTAGCGGCCGGAGGTCGTTGGAGAGCAGCGCTTCCAGCGCCGCGATCGAACGGGTTCGGACCTTCAGAATGTAGTCGCTGTCCCCTGTCACCTGGTGGCATTCCAGGACGTCCTCCAGTTCCTGGATGCGCTGCAGAAAGGCTTTGGCGTGAATAGGCTTGTCCAGGGACACTGCTATCAAAGCCGTCATCTGCCGGTTCACTTTGGCCGGCTCTACCAGGCACACATACCGCCGGATGAGGCCGGCATACTCCATTTTCCTCATGCGTTCTCCCACGGAGGGAGCTGAAAGGCCGATGGTCTTGGCTATCTCCGAATGGCTCGCCCGGCCGTCCCGCTGTAAGATTTCCAGAATCCTTAGATCAACCGCATCCATAGCCTCGGCCCATCTCCCAGCGTGGACAGAGAGCCGGCTTGCAGACAACGGAAACTTCTTCCTGCACCGATCCCCGCTGGGACACCTTTACTTCTAAGGTAAACGCCGGCCGGATTCAACAGACGAACGCAACCCCTGCATGGACAAAGCCGTGCCTTCCTGGTATAAAGCCATCATGACCGAGTTGCGACTGGACCACCCTTTGTACCTGCAACCCATTCTGATGGAACGCGTTTGGGGCGGCAACCGCTTGCCCGCACTTTTCGGCCGGCCGGACACGCCGGGAAAGGTGATTGGTGAAAGTTGGGAAGTGGTTGATCGCAGCCAAGCCCAAAGCATGGTGTTGAACGGGGCGGTTCCCGAAACATCCCTGCGCCAACTGCTGGAGCGGCATCCCGAACAGATTCTGGGCCAGTCTCTGGCAGCCCTGAAACCGGCGCGTTTTCCCCTCTTGGCCAAATACATTGACGCCAGCAGCGCGCTGTCTATCCAGGTCCATCCCAACAATGCTTCGGCCAAGGGCTACGACGACTCTGGCAAGTGTGAATGCTGGGTGGTCGTCCATGCCGAACCAGGGGCCAGAATCGTCAGGGGCCTGCAGCCTGGAACCACGCGCGAGCAGTTTGAACAGGCTTTGCAGCAGAACCAGGTCGAACCTTTGCTTCATTCCTTCGCAGCACAGGTTGGCGACGTCGTCGCCTTGCCGCCGGGGATGGTCCATGCCCTCGGCGCCGGAACTGTTGTGGCCGAGATACAACAGAACTCCGACCTTACCTTCCGCATCCACGACTACAATCGTGTGGACTTCAACGGCCACAAGCGCGAGCTGCACATTGAGGATGCGCTGGCCGTCATCCGCTTCGCTGAACATGGTGATGAGTTCTCAGGCGACATGCGGGCGGACACGGCCACGCCGCTCCAGCGCCGCAGGCGCGCTGGGGTTACGACAGAGCACTTGCTGCAAGGGAGATACTTTGACCTGTATCGCTACACTCTGGCTTCGGGCTCCCATACGGTGCTCGAAGCCGCGCCGGCCGCGCCGCGCATCCTGATGGTCATTTCAGGATCAGGCAGACTGGGCCGCCAGACCATTAAGGCGGGGCAGACGGTCCTGCTTTCCGCCGTGGCCCGCGCCCTGGGTGTCTCGGCGGCCAAGGGTATGGCCGGCAGCCTGACTCTCCTAGTCAGCAGCCCCACAGCAGCGGTATGTTGAAACCGCAGGCATTAGGCTTTGGCGGCGCAAGGTTAGGAGGCAAAGCCTCAAGTCTCATCCCTCACCAGCGGTTTTCGTGTATGCGGTCTTGCCTGAATCGTTCCGGCGCCGGTTTCTGCTCGGCCGGGTAGCCGATCACGTTCAGAGAGAGAGGGACCACGCTTGGCGGCAGGTTATAGGCTTTGCGGAAGGCCTCTACACGCGGCTCGTTCGGGTATATGCCGCACCAGACGCTGCCCAGCCCTTTTTCTGTGGCGGCCAGCAGCAAGTTCTGTGTTGCGGCTGAACAATCGGCCACCCAATTGCCTGGGTACTTCTCCAGGTCCAGGTCTACGCACACTATGATCGCCAGGGGCGCTTCTTTCGCCATCTGTGCATGGGGATGGACTTCCGCGGCCCTGTTGAGCGCCTCGCGCTGCGTCAGAACCACGAAATGCCACGGCTGCGCGTTCCCCGCCGACGGCGCGTACATGGCCGCCGTGAGCAACTCTTTGAGCACCTCTGGCGGCACCGGCTTTGAGGTGTACTCCCGGATGCTCCGCCGGGCCTTGATTGCTTCCAATGTGTTCATGCCCTTGCCCTCCTCACGGTCCTTCTATACAAGACTCTCAGAGGGTGCGCAAGCTGTGGAAAACGAGCGGTTCTTACTGGACCCCTGCACTGCCGGTTATCTGGCTCTCTTGCGCTCAGGGGAACTGGCCAAGCGCGCGGAGACGGCCACGGAGGCGCTGCGCTCGTGCCGCCTTTGCCCGCGCGGTTGCGGCGTGGACCGCGCCGCGGGCAATCTTGGCTTTTGCCTGACCGGGCCGTGGGCAAACGTGACCAGTGCTTTCCCGCACCATGGCGAAGAGGAAGCCCTCAGCGGACGGCGCGGCTCCGGTACGATCTTCTTCAATCGCTGCAATCTGCGCTGCGTGTTCTGCCAGAACTCGGAGATCAGCCAGGCTCCCGCGGGCGTCCCGGCTGCTGCCGCCGAGCTGGCGGAACTTATGTTGGGCCTGCAAGCTCACGGCTGCCACAACATCAATTTCGTCACGCCCACGCACGTCCTGCCACAGATTCTGGAGGCGCTGGTCATCGCGGCGATGCGCGGGCTGCACTTGCCGCTCGTTTGGAACTCCGGTGGCTACGATGCCCCGGAGGCCCTTGCCCTCCTTGACGGCATCGTGGACATTTACATGCCGGACTTCAAATTCTGGGAACCGGCCACTGCGAAGCGTCTGGCCAATGCGGAAGACTACCCCGCCCGGGCCAGGGAGGCCCTGCGCGAGATGCATCGCCAGACTGGTGTCTTGTGTTTTGGTCCCGGCGGCCTGGCGCGCCGCGGTGTGCTCGTCCGCCATTTGGTCATGCCGGGGTTGCTCAGCGAATCCAGGGAGATCTTCAAGTTCCTGTCTAGCGAGCTCTCGCCGGACATCTTCGTCAACATCATGGCCCAATATCACCCTGATCACCACGTCGGCACGCAGGCGCCGGACGGCAGTGTTATGTACCCTGAAATCAATCGCCGCGTCAGCAGGGAGGAAATGGCGGAAGCCTATGCTTGTGCACGGGACGCGGGATTATGGCGCTTTGATACGTAGCTCGGACTTTTCAGCACTTTGGCCTGTTCCACGCCGCTCAGTGGCCAATCGCGAGGTCCTCATAGAGCAGCGCACACATTGTCTTGGCGTCCACAAGCCGTCCCGACTTGATGGCCTGCTGTACTGCGGGCATCGTCATCACTTTTAGCTCGATGTGCTCGTCCGCGTCCTGCTCGCCGTGAGCGGGCTCCAAATCCCACGCTTTGTAAAGATGGATCCTCTCTGAGGCGTAGCCTGGTGCGTTGAGAATCACGCCTTGTTTCCGCCAGCGTCGCGCGGCAAAGCCGGTCTCTTCAATCAGTTCGCGCTTGGCGCAGGCCAGCGGGGCTTCGCCCGGTTCCAGCGTGCCGGCAGGGATCTCAAGCAGCCAGGCCTCGGCCGCCGGACGGAACTGGCGCAACATCAGCACGCGGCCTTGGCCGTCGAAGGCCAGAATCGCCACCGCGCCGGGGTGGATTACCGTGTCGCGCTCGAAGACGCGCCCGTCCAGCCCGCACCATTTGTCATGGCGAATGGAAAAAACTCGGGATTGAAGCACAACCTTCTTCTCAACAAGTTTGAACCCAGTGGCCATGAGCGCCTCCGTGAGCGAGGGGATGAAGACAAGGCGGTTAGCGTAGTCCGTGGCGGGAGAAGCGCAACTTCGGCTTTCGGCTTTCGGCTTTGGGTTTTAGACTCTTGGTTATGTCAGACCGCGAAACACTCGAAGTTGACGTCCTGATTGTCGGCGCCGGCCCCGCGGGACTGGCCTGCGCGCTGCACCTGGGCGAGCAGGCCAGGTGGCGCGCCTCGCCCAAGCTCAGCATTCTTGTAATCGAGAAAGGCGCCGGCATTGGCGCGCACACCCTCTCCGGCGCGGTACTGGACCCGTTGGCGCTCGACGAGTTGGTCCCGAGTTGGCGGCAGCACGGCGCACCCGTCAGGCAACCGGTCACAAGCACAGAACTCCTTTTTCTGACGGACAGGAAAGCCACGAAAGTGCCGCACTGCCTTGTGCCCGAATACTTGAACAACCGAGGCAATTACGTGGTCTCGGTGTGCGAGTTGGTGCGCTGGCTGGCGGAGCAGGCCAAAGAACGAGGCGTGGAAATTCTGGAAGGCGTGGCCGGCAGTGAAGTGTTGTCGCGCGGCACGACGGTCCTGGGCGTACGTTGCGCGGACTCCGGTTTGAGCAAGGACGGCCAGCCCAAGCCGAACTTCCAGCCCGGAGCGGATATCCGCGCCAAGGTGACGGTGCTGGCCGAGGGCTCGCATGGCAGCCTGGCCAGGCAGTTTCGCGCCCTGCACGATCTCGATACCGGCCGCTTGCCACAAACCTACTCGCTGGGGCTAAAGGAACTGTGGGAGTTGCCGCCTGGAGTATTCCCCGCCGGCAAGATCGTACACACGTTCGGATTCCCCTTGCAGAAGCTGCAGGCGCTAAGGCGGACGCAGTGCTTTGGCGGCGGTTTCCTGTATGGGCTGGACGGCACGCATGTGGCGGCCGGTCTGGTTGTGGGCCTCGATTACGTTGCTCCCCGCCTCGATCCGCATGCCGAGTTCAACCGCTGGAAAAGCCACCCCTATGTCCGCGCCCTGCTTGAGAAGGGCACGCTTGTTGAGCATGGCGCGAAAGCCCTGGCCGAGGGCGGCTACTACGCCATGCCGCGCCTCTATGCCTGCGGCTGCTGCATGGTTGGGGATAGCGCCGGCTTCGTCAATGTGGCGCGCGGCAAGGGCATTCACTTGGCCATGAAATCCGGCATGCTGGCCGCGGAGGCCATCGCGGCAGCGCTGGCGCGGAACGACTGCGGCCTCAAGGCGCTGGGAAGCTATGAGGACTTGTTCCAGATGAGCTGGGCGCGCAGTGAACTGTATTCCGTCCGCAACTGGCGTGCGGGCTTCGCCCAGGGTGTGAGCCGCGGCGTGGCCCACGACCTCTGCCAGCGCTTTTCAGAGAGCGGCGGAAAGGTCTTTTCCCGGGACCCGTTGCCTCTCAAGGCCCCGAGTCAGACTCTGGCGCGGCGCGCGGCCCTCTGGCCCGTTCCTCTCCCGCCAGGAAAGAGTGAAACGCTCCCCGCACTGAGCAAGGAGACCGCGGTTTTCCACTCCGGGACTCAGGCCGAAGAAGACCAACCCTGCCATTTGAAGGTCCAGGACCTGCAAATCTGTGTGCAGCGCTGTGCGCCTGAGTTCGGCCAGCCCTGCCAGTATTGCTGCCCGGCAGGTGTCTATGAATGGCAGCAAGACTCCGGCCTGGGGCCGGCCCTCCACCTTAACCCCTCTAACTGTCTGCACTGCAAAGCTTGCGATATCAAGGACCCGTATGGGAACATCCTCTGGACTGTCCCGGAAGGTGGAGGGGGACCGCGCTATCAGCGGATGTAGCGGGCAGACTCTCCTTCGTAATCGCTCTTTGATGCGAACGGCCAGAACACGGTCCCGATGCTCCAGCCTTCCGGCGGGCGGCACACCGCGTGCTCGGCGAAGTGATACAACAGAATCCAGAGCAGGCCCCAAAGCATGAGCAGGCCGGCGGTGCGCGGCGAGAAGCCATAGAACATAAACAGCACCAGGGCTCCGCCCGTGAGCACCAAGCTGGACGCGGCGCGCAGCGGCCTGAGGTTCGGCCGGGGCGGGGCGGACAGGGCTGTCTGCGGGTCGAAAACCAGATCGGACTTGAGGAAAAGAATGCAGCGCTCAAAGAGCGCCTGGCCGTCGGAGTCCAGCTTGTTCGAGCCAAAAACCCAGTTGCGCTCCCCCAAGCGGTGTTCGTGCAGGTCGTCGTAGGAACCCCACACGGTCCAGCGAATGGCTTCCAGAACCGGGTCCTGGCTTGTCAGCGGCCAGCCGTCTTCGAAGCGGTCATTGGAGATAAGGCCAGCTTTGAACTGCTGAAGCAGTTGCGCCGCCTTTTCTCGCGCGTCCCGGTCAACCACAGGCTTATTCAAAGGACAACGTTTCGCGCACCACTTCATCAATAGTGGTGATGCCGTCGAAAATCTTCAGGATGCCGGATTCACGGAGCGTGCGCATGCCCGAGGCCTGTGCTTCAGCGCGGATGACCTCGGTGGACTTGCGGCCCAGGATCAGCTCGCGCATCTTCGTGTCCACCTTCATGATCTCGTAGATGGCGTTGCGGCCGCGGTAGCCGGTCTTGTTGCAGTGATCGCAGCGCCGGCCGAAGAAGAACTGCTTGCCTTCCACCTCGTCGGGCGTGAGGTTGATCTCCAGCAGCGCCTCTTCCGAGGGCACGTAGGTATCCTTGCACTTGAGGCAGATCACGCGCACGAGGCGCTGGGCCACCACCGCGTACAGCGTCGCGGAGACCAGGAAGGGCTCGACCCCCATGTCCAGCAAGCGCGTGATGGTGGAAGGCGCGTCGTTGGTGTGCAGGGTGCTCAGCACCAAGTGGCCCGTCAGGGAGGCTTCCACGGCGATTTCGGCGGTTTCCAGGTCGCGCACCTCGCCCACCAGGATCTTGTCAGGGTCCTGGCGCAGGATCGAGCGCAGGCAGGCCGCGTAGGTCACGCCAATGTCGGCGCGGATGGGGACCTGCACAATGCCGTCCAGGTTGTACTCCACCGGGTCCTCGGTCGTGATGATCTTGACATCGGGCTTGTTGGCGGCATTGAGCGCGGCGTAAAGAGTGGTGGTCTTGCCGGAACCCGTGGGGCCGGTGACCAGGCAGATGCCATTGGGCTGGTCCATGGTTTCGCGGAAGAACTGCAGTTCCTCGTCGCGCATGCCCAGGCGTTCGAGGTCCAGTGCGACCACGCTGCGGTCCAGCACGCGCATCACCACCGATTCGCCGAAGTAGGTGGGCAGCGTCGAGACCCGCAGGTCAATCTGGTTTCCGCCCACGCTGAGCTCGATGCGGTTGTCCTGGGGCACCCGGCGTTCGGCGATGTCCATGTTGGCCATGACCTTGATGCGGCTGCAAATGGCCATGGCCAGGCCGCGCGGCGGCGGCGGGATCTCCAGCAGCGTGCCGTCAATGCGGTAGCGGATCTTGAACTCGTGTTCGAAGGGCTCGAAGTGAATGTCCGAGGCCTGGTCTTTGATGGCGGTGAGCAGCACCAGGTTCAGGAACTTCACCACCGGCGCCGCGTGAATCATCTTCTCGATGTCCCGCGGGTCAATATCTTCCCCCTCGCCCCCCTTCAGGACTTCCATCTCATCAGCGGTCATGCTGTCGAGCAGGTCCTTGATGGATTCCTTCTGGCCCCCGTAGTATTGGCTGATGGCCGCCGTCACCTGCTGCTCGCTGGCCACCGCCGCGGCCACCTGGCAGTTGAGCATGAAGCGCAGGTCGTCCAGCGCGTTCACGTTCTGCGGGTCGGCCATGGCCACGGTGAGCTGATTGTTGTCAAAGGCGATGGGGACGATGCGGTACACCTGGGCCATGGAAACCGAGACCATCTTGATCACTTCTTCTGGGACGCGGATCTGCGTGAGGTCCACCGTCTGGACGTTGTATTGCGTGGCCAGCGCCTGGAGCAAGTCCTCCGCGGTGATATAGCCGGCCTCAATGAGGACCTGGCCTATAGCGCCGCCCTTCTCCTGTTGCAGTTTGAGGCATTCCTCGAGTTTCTCCTCGTCGAGGATGCCCATGTCAATCAGGATCTGCCCGATGAAACGGCGTTCTTCCGGCGGCGGTTCTTCCGCGTCCTTGACGTTCTTAAGCCCTTGTGCCATTACTTCTCTCCCGCATGTGTGCTCGCATCTCCCTCCCGCCTGTCCGCGCCGGCGCGTGGGCAGGTCAGCGCTTCTTTTTCATCATCTCCAGGTACTCGCGCACCTTCCTCTCCAGTTGTTCCGGTTCCTGGCTGCGCCGCATCATCTCGTTGTAGTTGATCTTCTGCGTGGCCCAGAGGTTGAAGAGGAATTCGTCCAGCAGGATCATGCCTTCCTTGCCCGCCGTCTGGATGTGCGAGTTGATCTTGAAGGTTTCGCCTTTGCGTATCAGCGCCCGGATGGGGTCGTTGACAAACATCAGTTCAAAGGCCGCGACGCGCCCGCTGCCGTCCGCGGTGGGGATCAACTCCTGCGAGATCACCGCGATCAGCGTGGCGGCAAGCTGCGTGCGAATCTGGGCCTGCTGGCTGGTGGGGAAGGCGTCCACGATGCGGTTGATGGTCTCGGCTGAGCCGGTGGTGTGCAGGGTGGCGAAGACCAAATGGCCGGTCTCAGCCGCCGTGATGGCCGTCTGGATGGTATCCAGGTCGCGCATTTCGCCGACCAGGATCACATCGGGGTCCTGGCGCAAGGCGCGCTTCAGCGCCTCGGGGAAACTGGGCACGTCCACCCCCAGCTCGCGCTGGGTCACGTTGCACTTCTTGTGCTTGTGGTAATACTCGATGGGGTCCTCGATGGTGATGATATGGTCGGCGCGCTCCGTGTTGATGAAGTCAATCATCGTGGCCAGGGTGGTCGTCTTGCCGGACCCTGTGGGACCCGTGACCAGCACCAGGCCCCGCGGGCGCAGACAAAGGTCCTTGATCACCGGCGGCAGCCCAATCTCCTCAAAGCTCCGCAGCTTGCTCGGGATCAACCGCAGGATCACGCCCACCACGCCTTTTTGCTTGAAGACCGAGACGCGGAAGCGCGCCACCTCGCCGAAAGCGAAACCGAAGTCGCCGCCGCCATGCTCGCCCAACTGCTGCTGGATGCGTTCCGGCGTGATGGCCTTCATCAGCGCCGTGGTATCTTCGGCCGTCAGGGGGGTGGAACCCAGGTTGCGCAACTCGCCGCGGACCCGCACCGTCGGCGGTTTGTCCACCGCCAGGTGCAGGTCGGAGCCCTCGTACTTGACGACCGCATCCAGAAGCCTGGTGATGTTGGCGCCGCTGGAGCGAGAGGCCGTTTGTGGCGACCCGGCAGTGCCTGACTGGAATTCGTTGTTCATGTCGCCGCCATCCACTCCTTGTTTAGCCAGAGACGAACACGGACCAACACGGATGCAATCAAGGGTACGCTATCCTGGTTGTTTTCCTATCTGCGTTCATCTGCGTCCATCTGCGGTTCCAACCCCCTCTGCACTCCGCGTTGAGAAATCCGCCCTACGCGTATTGCTTGGCTTCAGCCAGCACCTCATCCAACGTCGTCCAGCCGTCCAGTACCTTGCGCAGGCCATCCTCCAAGAGCGTGTTCATGCCGTCGCGGCGGGCCTGCTCGCGCAAGGTATCCGTGCTGGCCTTCTGAAAGCACATTTCGCGCAGACGGTTGTTCATCACCATGATCTCATAGATGCCTTTGCGACCCTTGAAGCCGGTGTCGCGGCAGGTGCTGCACCCGACCGGCCTGTAGAGCGTTCTGCCCGAGAACTGCTCCTCGTGCAAGCCCAGGGACTTGAGCTTGCCGGGGTCGGTGGCCTCCGGCGCCTTGCAGTCGGGGCAGAGCGTGCGGATAAGCCGCTGCGCCTGCACGGCCTGAATGGAACTGGCCACCAGGAACGCGGCAATGCCCATGTCAATCAAGCGCGTGATGGCGCTGGGCGCGTCGTTGGTGTGCAAGGTGGCAAAGACCAAATGGCCCGTCAGCGCCGCCTCGATGGCGATGTGCGCGGTCTCGCCGTCGCGTATTTCCCCCACCAGGATGATGTTGGGCGCCTGGCGGAGCATGGCGCGCAAGGCCCGCTGGAACGTCATCCCGGCCGCCACGTTGACCTGGCACTGGTTGACGCCCGACATAGTGTACTCGACCGGGTTCTCAACCGTTATGATCTTGCGGTCCGGCTTGTTGAGTTCGTTGAGCGCGGAGTAGAGCGTGGTGGTCTTGCCTGAACCCGTGGGGCCGGTAATGAGGATGACTCCATTGGGCTTCTTGATCAGGGCCCGGAAGATCCGGATGTCGTCATTGTGCAGGCCAAGCTGGTCCAGGCCGAAACTGATCGAGGCCTTGTCCAGGATCCGCATGACCACCGATTCGCCGTGTGAAGCGGGCAGGGTGGAGACGCGCAGGTCCAGGTTGCGGCCCATCAGTTTGAGCTGGATCTTGCCGTCCTGGGGGCGCCGCTTCTCCGCCATGTCCAGCGTGGCCATGATCTTCACGCGCGCAATGATGGCGCCCTGCAGGCGCTTGGGCGGGCAATCCATCTCGTAACAGTTGCCGTCAATGCGGTAGCGCACGCGCAAGCGGTCCATCATGGGCTCGATGTGGATGTCGCTGGCGCGGCTCTGCACGGCCTGTGTGATGAGCAGGGTCACCAGCTTGATGACCGGGGCGTCATCGTCCTCCGTCCCAAGCTGCTCGGCCTGCTCCTTGATCTTTTCCGCGTCCACCAGCTCAATGCCCATCTGGCTGAGCTGCGTCTGGCTGAGATCGGCGATCTGGCTCTTCAACTGGTCGCCGCCGCCGTAGTATTGCTCGATGGCCCCGTCAATCGCCTCACGCGTGGCCAGCACCGGCTCCACCTGGCTGTTGATGACAAAGCGGATGTTGTCGAGAGATTGGAGGTCCAGGGGGTCGGCAATCGCGACGGTGAGCACGCCCTCTTCCATGTGAATGGGCATGATGTGGTTCTCGCGGCACAGCTCGTGCGGCACCATGTCAATCACGGACTTGGGAATATCCAGGCCCGCCAGGTCCACCATCTCCATATTGAACTGTTCGGCCAAGGCGCTGGTGATGTCATTGGCCGTGCAGACCCCGTCCTTGACGAAGATCTCGCCAATCTTGGCTTTGTCCCCGTTCATCTGCTTTTCCAGGGCGGCATCAATCTGCTCCTGAGTCACGCAGCCCATGTCTATCAGGATTTCACCCAGAAAACGTCTCACGTCCGACATCGCAGACATCTCCTTCAGTTGCGCCGCGGAGGATGCACTTCAACGCACAGCCCCACAGTAGTATAGGCTGCCCAGGAAGCTAATGCAAAACCTTTTCGGGATTCCGGGGGGGTGCGGGTGCGGGACAGTTTCGGCGCGTCCCCTCTCCTCTTGCGGGAGAGGGCCGACGTGAGCGAAGCGAACGCGGGGTGAGGGGTGTCGTGCCCCTCCCCCTACCCCCTCCCGCGAGGGGAGGGGGAAAAACAGCCCGCCGAAAGTGTCCCGCACC
>JBEKKG010000010.1:0-24899 GCA_050010835.1 Planctomycetota bacterium | reverse complement strand
TTTCTTGTTTTTGGTTGCCACCGCTTTACCCGAAAAAAATTAATTCGGAGATTTCGTCTGGAGGGAGAGTCTGTCCGGATCCCTCAGCGGATAATGTTAGGAACTCCAAAAGGGGAGGCTATTATGCGGAGGTTCATAATCGTTCTTTCCCTTCTTCCCATTTTTCTCTTCCTCTGGGTAGGTTTATTCTCCCTTGAGGTAAAGGCGAGCGATGGCACGGTGGGGGTGGAAATCTGCAAAGGGTGTCATGAGGACCGCTTCAATACCTACATGATGTCGACCCATTCGAAGAAAGCCATCCCCGGCAGCCCGGCCAGCAAGGAAGATTGCGAGTCCTGCCATGGTCCGGGAGCCGCCCACGTGGAAGCGGCTTGTGGAGGACACGCTGCGAATCGGCGGTGCTTTGCCGCGGTTAGCCTTTGACCCCGGTTACTTCGAGACCGAAATCAACGGCCGTAGGCTCTATCGGCGCAAGCCGAACACGGTCCTGCTTCGCCTCGGCCATCCGCTGATGAAACGCGCCGTCGGCATCCTCAAACGCAATATGTGGTCCTCGGGGCGCGAGCAGACGGTCAACCGCTGGACAGCCGCAGGTTGCGAACTGCCAGCCGGCCTGGAATGCGTCCTCGTCGCACACTATCTGCTGGAAGTCACTAACGGGCTGAAGGAAACTGCCCACGATGAGGTTCTGACTGAGTTCCTCCACGTCAAAGGCGCCAATCTTGTGCCTGTTGAAGAGAGACTCCGGGACCACGTCGCCGAGACCGCCAGGTTCGCGCTACCGCAAGCAGAACTGGACTCCTGGCTGAAGCGCTTGCGCGAACTCTGGCTCTCGCACCAGGATAGCTTGGCCGACCACCTCAGGAAATTGCAGGCTAATCAGCAGGCCAACTTCACGCAGAAGATGAAGGGGGCCTATCAGAAGGACGAGCAGGACCAGAAGGCTGTGTTTGCGGAGCGCCTCGAAGAGATCAAGAAGCGCAGCGCGTCGAAGTACATCCAGAAGTTGCTGCAGCAGCAGGCGAACCAGGAACACCGCCTGAAACAAGGCTTCCTGTTCGCCGAGATTCAGGCCGCCGAACAGCGCCGGCTGGAGGAAATCCGCGAGCAGCTGGCCATCAGCCATTTCGAGCAGATGAAGCACCTGATCGAGCAGGAGCGCGACCGCGTGCTCAAACTCGTCCTGCCGAAACGCTACGAACTTGCGTCGGTCCAGGTCTATCCGCTGGCCATCGAATACCTCGTGCGGGCCAAGCCCCCGGCCACGGGAGGGCGCACGCAATGAACGCGCCCACCGCCCGCTCTGAGCATTCCTGGTGGCCGGAACTCCGGCACGGCGGGATTCTTATCTCGCGCCCTGTCCTGCAAGAAGCCTTTCCCGTGGGCGCGCTGGAAAGCCGCTGGTACGCCTACCAGCGGCTCCGCGACCGCTTCCTCTCCTTCCAGGCCTGGCGTGCCAAATTGCCAGCAGATGGTGATCGGGACCAGCCAACGGAGGCGGCGGCGTCACCGGCCACTACTCACCAACCGCCAGCCACACCATTGCATGCCTGGCTGGACGCCGTACTGGAAGACTTTCTTGGCCATCCGGCCGCGCGCTGGCAAAAGGGGCCGCACGTCGCGGACAAGTGGGCCGCCGACCTGCCCCTAATTGGTCCCACGAAGCCCAACCGCGTGCTCTTTCTTGATGACGCGCGCGAGCATGCCGCGCTAATCGTAATGGTGGACCGTTCCGCGCGCGTCGGCTTGGGCCGGGGCCGAGAAGCCTACAGCCGGCTGGCGCAGATGCTCCGCGCGCCAGGCTTCCCCAAGCTCGGCCTTTTGACCAATGGCCAGCAGTTCCGCATCGTCTACGCCGGCCTGGACCACGACGCCTGGGCGGAATTCGAGATCGGCGATTGGTTTGAGGAAGGCATTGGCCGCGAGCAGCTTGACGGATTCTTCACGTTGCTGGGCGCGCGCGACGGCGCCGGCCTCCACGCCGCGCCGCCCGCCGCGGAAGCCGCACGCTTTACATATCCGCTGCTCCAGGCCGTCGAAGCCTCCCGCTCCAAGCAAGGAGACCTGGCGTCCGTTCTTGGCGAACAGGTCCGCGAGGCAGTCGAAAAGCTCCTGGACCCTGTGGACCGCACTCTGCGCAAACACGCCGACTTCCTCGACCCTCTCCGCAAGACGCCGGATGGCGCCGAACTCCCGCAGCGCGAAGTTCTCGCTGCGCTCTACCAGGCCGCGTCGCGCGTCGTTATGCGCATGGTTGTGGCGTTCTTTGCCGAAGCGCGCGGATTGCTACCGCGCTCGCTGGAAGGCTATAACGCCAGCTATGGGCTGGAGGGCCTCTTCGAGCAATTGCAGAAAGCACGCAACGCGGAAGGATTTTTGGCGCTTGATGAACCAATGCGCACATCGGCTTGGCCGCGCCTCTTGGCGCTTTTCCGCCTGATCCACGATGGCTCGCCCTTCGCCGACGCCCCCGTGCGGCCCTACGGCGGCATGCTCTTCCGCCCCGGCGATCCCGCGAGCCCCGACCCCGTGCTGCGTGCGCTGTCCCTTTTCGAGTCTGACCGGATGGAAGTCACTGACGCGCGCGTGCTGGAAGTCCTCCAGCGCCTCAAGATCGGTCAGGTGAAGATCAAGCGTGCCCGGCAGAACGCCTGGGTTGCTGCGCCAGTGGACTTCGCCGACCTGCGCACGGAATACATTGGCATCATCTACGAAGGCCTGCTCGATTACGAATTGAAGATGACGCCCGAGGTCCAGGTTTTTCTCAACCTGGGCCAACAGCCCGTCCTGCCGCTCTCCATTCTGGAGAACATGCCGCCGAAGAACCTGAAGGACCTGCTGGATAAGCTCGGCAAGGGCGAGAGTTCCACCACAGAGGACACAGAGAAGGAATCGGAAGGAACTGAGGAAGCCGTGCCTGCGGACGGTGACACTGTGTCCGCACCCAATCTGGACGCTGGCGAGGGAGCGGCTCCTTCTGAGTCCATTGAGTCCACTCTGTCCATTGGGTCCTCTGTGGTTGACGAAGCTGTCCCCTCCGTGGCTGAACAGGCCCGGCAGCGCGCGTATGTGTGGGCCGAGAAAGCCGTCGAGATTGCCGGTCTCGTTAAGAAGCCCTCTGGGAAGAAAGCCAACCGATACGAATACGACAAGGACCGCAAGGCTGCGGCCCTGCGCCTGGTCGTTCGTGTGCTCGATCAAGGCGAACTCTATCTGGTCCGCTGGGGCGGCACACGCAAAGGCTCCGGCACGTTCTACACCAAGCCGCAACTCGCGGTGCCAACAGTCCACCGCACGCTGGAGCCGCTCGTATACGAGCCTGCGACCAGCGATAAAGCACCCAAAAGTCCCAAGCAGCCGGAAGCCATCCTGTCGCTGAAGATCTGCGACCCCGCCTGCGGCTCTGGCTCGTTCCTCGTCGCCGCGCTGCTTTATCTCACACGCGCGCTCTGGGAATCGCTGCACGTCCACGGGCGCATTCGCCAGCAGGGCAAGGAAACGCTCATCACGTTGCCGCTGGGCGAGGCCGCCGCGGGCAAGGTCGAGGAAGACGTGTTGCCGGTGCCGCCTGACGACGAGCGCTTCGAGCCGATGCTGAAGGCGCGGCTGATGCGCTACGTGGTCGAACGCTGCCTGTACGGCGTGGACCTGAATCCGCTGGCCGTTGAACTGTGCAAGCTGAGCCTGTGGGTGGAAACGCTCGACCCGGACCTGCCGATGACGTTTCTGGATCACAAGATTCGCTGCGGCAACTCGCTGGTCGGCTGTTGGTTTGACCGTTTTGAGGACTACCCCGCGCTGGCATGGGAACGCGAGGGCGGCGACAAGCAGCACAGCAACGGCGTGCGCTTCGCCAAGGGGCAGCTCACCGCAGCCATTCAGAAGACCAAGGACGAGCGCGTCCGCGGCGAACTGGCCGAGTTGATCGCGAAACGCGCCGGCGCATGGCTGTTCACGGACGCAAAGCAGGACGCACGGCAGGTACACGACAAGGCACGCGAGAAGCTGGAGGAACTTCACGCGCTAAGTGTGCTGGAGACGGACGAGCGGGAGCGGCGCTACCGCAAGCTGCGCGACAGCCGCGAGTTCGTGGCGCTCAAGGAAGCCTTCGATGCCTGGTGCGCTGTCTGGTTCTGGCCGCCGACGGCCGTGGCGGACGATGGCGGATTGACGCCGGCACGCTGGCACGACCTCATTAGCCACGGAGGGCACAGAGAACACGGAGACCAGATACAGAAGGACAGGGAAGCGGTCGCGCGGCTGGCGCGCGAGCATCGCTTCTTCCATTGGGAATTGGAGTTCCCGGACGTGTTCACTGTGGAGCGGCAGGGGTTCGACGCTATTGTGGGCAATCCGCCGTGGGAAATCCTGAAGCCGAACTCGAAGGAGTTTTTCAGCAACCTCGACCCGGTGTACCGGACGTACGGCAAGCAGGAAGCTCTGAGCCACCAGAATGGGCTCTTCACGTCCGACCCGGACATCGAGCGGCTTTGGGTTGAGTACAACGCTCAGTTCAAGGCGCTGGGCGCATTTGCGGGCAATGCCGCGTTGCCGTTCGGCGACCCGCAGGAAGGCGCGGGCAGCTTCACGTTAGCGGAAGGCAAGAGCGGCAGGGCGCGGAGCCTGGAACTGCATACGAGCTGGCGTGAAGAGCGCGCGGGGCGCGGCGGCTATGCGGACCGCGAGCACCCGTTCCGTCATCAGGGCAGCGCGGACCTGAACACGTACAAGATGTTCCTCGAAGCAGCGCACGCGCTGCTTCGCGCCGGTGGCCGGCTGGGCATGATCGTCCCCAGCGGCCTGTATACAGACAAGGGCACGCAAGACCTGCGCAAGCTGTTTTTGGAACGCTGCCACTGGGAGTGGCTCTTCGGTTTCGAGAACCGCCGCAAGATATTCGTCGCAGTTGACGAGCGTTCCAAGTTTTGCCCAATCATCGTTGAGAAGAGCGGCAAGACGGAGGCGATCCAGACGGCGTTCATGCGACACGATCTGTCTGATTGGGAACACGCTGGCGACTTCGGGGCACCATATCTTGTCGGGCGCGTGAAGACCTATAGCCCGCGGAGTGGCGCGTTGCTTGAGATATGTAGCGGCCGAGATGCTGCGATTCTAGACAGGATGTACGCAACTGGCATTCTTATCGGGGATCAACAGGCAGACGGATGGGAATTCGACTACGGTCGCGAATTGGAGATGACCTCGGACTCTGGAAAGTTCCCGCCACTCCCGGCATGGGAAGCCAAAGGATTTCGCCCGGATCCTTACGGCAGATGGTTGGGTCCGGGTGAGGATTGTGCGTATCCGTTATACGAAGGCAGAATGATCGATCAGTTTGATTTCAGTGCCTCTCGATGGGTAAGCGGCAAGGGGCGAAGCGCAACCTGGGTTCCCATACCTTTTTCGGCCAAAGAGATTTCTCCGCAGTTTCTTCTCGGTCTGGCCGAATACCGGAAGAGTGCTCAAGTCCGCCACGACTTCAAACTTGCGATGATGAGGATTTCGTCCGCGACTAATGAGCGCACTATGATCGCCGCTGCCGTACCGGCGTATGCGGCACAGCATTCCCTGTTCACTGGGACATCGAGCGCCAGTGCATTAAGTACGGTAGAACTTGTCGCTATCCTGAACGCTTTCTGCTTTGATTTTCTCATTCGTCAACGTTGTGGCGGAAACAATGTGACGGCCGAGGTCATCAACGAAAGTGTGATACCGAGATTTGCGCGTCTACCCGCAACATTGCTCCTGCACTCATCCGCTCTGTCGATACCACACGTTGTTTTCTCGGCACAATGGCTGCAGTTGCGGCTAATAGCTGCGCTCCAGGGCAGATGTCGGGCACATTGGGCCATCACTGCGCACGAGCGCCTACGCCTGCGTTGCATCCTCGACGCGATTGTGGCCGAACTGTACGGACTGTCCTTTGACGACTTCGCCTGGATCCTGCGGCAGGACATGAGCGACCCGAAAGGCTTTTGGCGCGTGGACCAGGACAAGCCGCTGGAACTGCGCCACACCACGCTGGCCCTGGCGGGCTTCCGCGACCTCAAGGGGATGGGCCTGGATGCCTTCTGCGCCCTGAACGGCTCCGAAGGGTGGATGATCCCAAACGAAGTCGCCGACCCGGCCCAGTGGGCGCTTGGCGATCAGGGCATCATCCAGTTGCCGAAGAACCTGACCCAGCCCGAGAGCGCCGACCCGGCCGCGCAGACGCCCGCAACCGACCGCCTTGGCCCGCGCTTCCTGCCCTGGCAGCTCGAAGGCACGCCCGAAGACTCGTGGAAAGAGTGCGAACTCCACGCCCGCAACATCCTCGGCGATGAAGCCTTCAAGCGCCTTATGGCCGGTGAAGACCCGTACGCGCCGGACTCCGATGGCAAGGGCCGAGCACCAGAAGGCGACGATTTCCAGTCGATGCCAGATTCTGGGAAAAAGTCCACTGCGCGGGGTAAGCAGAAGAAGGGCGCGAAAGGCCAGCAGCACATGTTTTGAGGAGGGATTTCAATGGAAGACTACTCGGTCGCCAATGATGGCTACCCCGTTTCCTTTACGACTCCTCTTGAGATTGACGTAACAGAGGACCCAAAATTCAGGCTGAAGGTAGCCGTTCGTGCTGAATTGAAGCCCGGAACGCCTTTTCAAGTTTCCCTTGATGAGGCCATTCAGTGCGCCGAACGGCACATGTTCATCCAAAACAAGGATGGGACGAAAGACGAGAATCCTACACCCACAGTTCGGGACTGGGTCAACATTCTGCGATGGGAAATGGGCACATATTGGGCGACCACCCCCACAAAGCATTACCACCTCCGAAGCGACAACGTGATCCACTTTACGCATGAACATTACAGACGTTCTGGTGAACTGCTCGCCGAGGGGCTCGCGATCCGGCTGCTCGAGGAACGGCTAAAGATCAAGAGACAGCATTTCTATTTCTACCGAAGTGGCGATGTGAGACCGGATTTCGCAGTGAATCTTAAAGGCAAACGTAAGTTAGCGACTATCCTGGGGAACCAGCGCATTGGGCTAGAATGTCGTTCTCGAAAGGGCCAAGATTCACTTAATAAGAAAGATACAAAAGATATAGAAAAGAAGAAAAAGAAGTCTGGGTTCACCTACGTGCTCATCGCCTATTGTTTCTACGGAAAAGGAAAGCATCGTTCCGGCACACTGCGCACACGGATTCATCTTGCCGATCCCAACGGCGATGATACTCTACCGGTGACGGAAGATGATTTAGGCGCAATAGCTGTTCAGCATTATCTGGGGGTTGTCTCGCGTATTGGGCTCTGGAAGTTTCGGGATCATCTGTTAAAGGCAGGCCGCGCGTACAGCAGGATGCAACGGTTTGCGGACACAATCCCCGATGATATGCCAGGCTACGCTTCGAAACTGCCCCACGGCGATAGAGAGTATCGTGGCCGATGGTTTAGTTCCCTTGTCAGGTTTGCTTTCAGCCCATGTAGAACTGCGGCAGAAAAACAGAATCTGCAAGCGATTGTGCGGCATCGATGGGAACAACGCGATTACGGCACGATCTACTATATGGGACTTGACAGGTCAGTGTTCTCAATGATTGCTAGGAATGACTGGCACTCCCTCTCTGGTTTCAGTGGGCAGACTGTTTCTGAGACATCCGAGAATGGGTTCACGGCCCTTGGCAGTGATGGCGTCATCAGACATGAATTCCGGCTGCATCCTGATTCTGAATGGTTTGATCAGGTAAGGCGACAGCTCAGTACAGCTCTGGGTTCGTGAGAACCTGGAGGAGTTAATGAGCAACGCTGGAACCTGTGGAATTCGGCCTCGTTGGGTCGGAAGGAGCATCCAGTGGCGTTGAACCCTGTCCGTTTCGCCCGGGAAGTGATCGAAGGCTTTCTGAATTACCAGCTCACTGCGTTCCCGATCACGGACGCCGACCTGGCGCAGCAGGCGCGGGAGATGCTCAAACGGCCGTTGGGCAACTCACCGCTTATCAAGGGGCCGTACATCTCGCTCAGCAAGTCGTTCAAGATGGGTGCCGACCTGCGCAGTCCCGGCCGGTGACGAGCGCTGTGGAGGACCGGTGAGAACGGCATAGTGAGCGACCAGCGGATTGTTGTCCAGCTTGGCGGAGAGTATTCGTGCAAACCGCAGATGGGACGAAGGAAGACTTCACGTTCGCAAGGCTGGACGAGCTTCTGCTCGTTCCTCCACAGCGGTTCGCACGGGCGCACGAATTGGCGTTTCAGCGCCTTCACCCTCGGCGGCTCGGTCCGCTGATCGAGTATGTGTTTCACAGGGACACGACGTTGAAGCATCTTCCTGACCCGTTCACATTTCCTGACGGGCAGATCACCTCGGCTGTTCTGACGAGGTGCAGGCAGAACCCCGCCGACCGCAGTCCTTCCAGCACAAGCCTGGAGTCGCGGGATGTCGAGCTTGCTACGTGCGCGACAAGCGAGGAGGAGGCAGCATGTCCACTTTGGACTGCGTTTTGGAAACGGGTGGACAGAGCCGCTGAAAGCGCAGGCTTTAGCCCGAAGACTGCCGCAGGTCTCAGTGCTGCCGTGCAAGAGGTGGTGGACAACGTGCATCTTCACAGCGGCCGGCCGGAAACTGGCCTTGTCGGATACCGGTGGTGCGCTGGAGAATTTGAGTTTGTCGTCGCCGACGCGGGGATCGGCATTCTCAACAGCCTTCGCCAGTGTCCCGAATTCGATGGCCTGGGCGATTATGGCACAGCGCTCAAGCTGGCGCTTTCCGGCAGATCCAGATTCGGCACCGGCTCCGGGCACGGGCAAGGCTTCAGGCAGGTCTTCGTTGCCCTCACCGACCTGTACGGCTCACTCAGGTTCCGCAGTGGCGATCACGCTCTCGAACTGGACGGCAACAGCCCCTCCTTGCCCGTCGCTAGACTGCTGCAAAGGCGGAACTACACTGGCTTTATAATAGCAGTAGTGTGCCGACCAGTTTTTCTCAAGAATTCTCCTTCCTAGCCCTTGACACGGGAAAGGGAAAATGGTACTCTCACATACGACACGTGAGGATGGTGACATGCTCCTAAACGTTCATGATTTGGCTGGTGATAAGGTGCTGGCCAGTTCAGTCAGAGGCAAACGGCTTCTCGCAGACCTGATTGCCAAACTCCAACCAGTGCGGGCTCCGGAGGTGCTGGGGCTCGATTTCGGCGGCGTTGAAGTCGCTACAGGGAGTTTCCTGCGTGAGTCCGTCCTCGCCTTCCGTGATTATTGCAGGCGAGATCAGGCGCTTTTGTACCCCGTTGTGGCAAACGCTGCAGCAGAAGTGACGGAGGAGTTGGAGTGTGTGCTTCGTGATAGGGCCGAGGCCCTTGTTGTCTGTCGGTGGGAATCCCGGCAAGGTTTCTCGGAGCCGCAGGTCATCGGCGTCCTCGAAGAAAAGCAGCGAGCGACTTTGGAGGCCGTGGTCAAGGCCGGCTGTGTTGATGCCGGAGCCTTGCTGAGGCAGTTCGGAAAGAAGGAAGGAATTGGAATCACCGGTTGGAATAACCGCCTCGCGGCTTTGGCCGCCAAGGGCATCTTGATGGAGTCAAAACAAGGTCGCGGCAAGCAGTACAAGCCGGTTTTGGAGGGCTTAGTTTATGGGAGTTGACTTCCTATACTTGGTGCGCCGCACGTTCAAACGTCGCTGGGATCGTGGGCGCGAGGATTTCATCCGCCCAAACCTTTTCAGTGGCCAACCTGCGGGTCAACCGCGGACGGTGCTAATGGCCATTCGATACGGGGCGCTGGTTGCGCCAGGCGAGGAGTTGCTTCTTCGCCCGAGTGGAAACGCGCTCGCTGCCTATTCGCGTGACAACGTAGCGGTCGGGGAATGTGAATCCCCTCCCGCTGACGTCATGACGGCAATTCGCCAGCATGGTGGCGCTGCCATCGGCCTGCCGGTCAAGGTGCATGATCTCAGCCAAACAGCCGACGTAGCCGTCCAGTAGCCGAGGCCGGAGGCCATCGAGGATGGTAATGGGAGCAGTGGTTATGGACAACAATGGCGCTGCAAGGCCTGCGGAATCCAACATGCCGTTCTGGCACAAGAGGGACCTTACGCCCTGTCTGGGATGCCGCGGTTGCGGGGATTATGAGACTTGCGGTGGTCTGGCAGTGGACTTCGCGGCCTATGACTGCACCTTCTTCTGCAGGTGTACGGACCCTGCAAAGTGTGACATCCCATGCATCCGCAACATGCGCCTGCTACGCGCTCGTATGGACGAAGTGAACGGCTGGGAGCTAGAGAATGTGCCACGGACGAAGGTACGTGGACTAGTGCCATTGCCCGCTACGATTCCGATCCTATTCAACAAGAATCGCCGCCTTGACCGGCTCCAATCGCCTGCCATCGCCGTTCGCCTGCGCGACCTGTTTAGCGAGAAGACCGGCAAGTTGAAGTTCGCAACTCGGCAGCAATTGGCCGATCGGTTTCGGTTCGAGCCGAACAGCCAGTTGGTCATCATTGGTGTGAGCGAGGACCTGCCGCTGGAATTGTACTGGGAACGTGCAAGGGAGAATGGTTTTCCTGATAGCCTTTTGGCTTTCGAACCCGCGCTTGTTACAGCGCCCAACTTCAGCCTGTTCAACAACGTACCGCGCTGGGACAACCTCCACAGCATGAAGCGCATCGCCCTGTGCTGGCGCGAAATGGTCGAGGCTGGATTACGAGCCTCACTGCACATCAATGCCCGCACCGATAAAGACTACTCGCGGTGGGCGGAGTTCATCGTCAGCCGGGATGAGGTTCAATCCATCACCTTCGAGTTCGGCACAGGGGCCGGGATTCCCGCACGCTCTCGCTGGCACGTTGATCACCTTTGTGCGCTTGGGGACAGAACGGGTGGCCGTCTGCAGCTAATTCTAAAGGGAGGGCGAGAGTTCATCGGCGTGTTGACGCCACATTTTGCCCAGGCTGTCTTCCTGGACTCGTCGTCGTTTATGAAGGCAGTGAGCCGGAAGGTAATGGGGATAAGGAACGGAAAGCCAGTGTGGGATGACGCGATAACGCTGCGCGGGCAGAGCGTTGATGCTCTCCTGCAGCATAATGTTGACACCAATGCGCTGTTGCACTCGTCGTGAGCATCGCGGGCGGCAGAGCAAGGACGCCAAGGGCTGAAGGAGGCCCGACAAGAAGGGGAGATGTGGAGGAGGTCCCAGAGATGACTGCCATTGAAACAACAATGTATGACATCTTCCTCTGCCACAATCTGGCCGATAAGCAATGGACAGAACAGCTAGGATCCCAGATTGAGAACGAAACGTTTGACGGCACGCAATCTGGCCGAAAGCTTCGGGTTTTCTTCGACAAATGGGATATCGCGCCTGGACAAAATGTCATTGACGTCCTCAACCATGGCCTTGAGCGGGCTCGCTACATTGGCGTCATCCTGTCACCTGAGGCCGTGAAGGCGCCATGGCCCTGTTTCGAGTGGACTCACGTCGTCGCTCAGGATCCTATGAACAGGGAGCGAAGGGTGATTCCAATTGTTGTGCGCCAAGTTTCGCTGGACGGAAAAGAGAGGTTAAACCTGCCAGCCCCGTTCCGCGCACTTCACTGGATTGACTTCAGCGATCCAAAGCGATTCAAGCCAGCCTTCCTGGAGCTAGTTTCTGTTTTGCGTGATGAGGCGCCTAAGCGGGGACCAGTTCTCCAGCCAATTGCCAGTGCAGCACCGAGAGTGTTGCCTTCCCTGGCTGTAAAAATGGCATCCGCGCCGGACAAAGTGACTGACCTGCTAATTGGCAATCTGCTGCCAGTCACGGACTACCCCCGTACCGTCTGGAGCGGGGAAACGGACCTGCGGACCATCGAGGAAGTATTCAGGCGTGCCAAGGATGCAACAGGCTTCGACCTGCAGGAGAAGCGCCTCTACGCCTTTGGAGATTTGAGCCTGCCAGAGAACCCGCTAAGGGCTTTGGTTGACGCGAGTACCATTCGGACAGTGAAGGTCGCCGAGTGGCAAGCCGACCCGGTTCGATCTCTCTGGTTCATGGCTATGGTCAACAGGAGCCTCAGTGTTCATTGTCGGAAGTTCCTGAACCGTGACGCGAAAGGAAGGTGGTTCTTCCTACCGGATGCGCCGTTGGCGCCGCGGGTCGTGAAACATGGCATTGAGCGGGGGCGCAAGGTGGCAGCACCCAAGACTCATGTTGCTACTGGGTCTCCTTTTTGGGTTCACTTGGCCACGAGAATGCGATTTCACACCTTGGGGGATCGTCTATTCCTTCTAATTGAGCCGTGCTATCTGTTTACCCGAGATGGACGGGAAGCCTTGGATGCTAAGGCAGTAGGATTCCTGTCGGCCAAGTGGTCGGGCAAGGAGCGCAATGCAGCCATCTTACGGCACCTCGTCTTCTGGCTGAGGACGTTGACCAGAGGGAAGAAGCAGGTTGAGGTCAGCGCTGGTTTGGGTGCCAGACCCCTCCTGATAGCAGGCGTTCCCGCCCTCTCAAGAACTCAATTTGGCATCAACGGGGACTTCATAGGGATTAGGTCCCTCCTTGCACAGGTAAGCGACGATCTTGATGCCGTCGGTGATCTGGCTGCTGAATCATCCAGTATGGACGCGCGAGAAGTAGAGGAGGATACTGATGCAGAGCCGACAAGCGAAGCATAGACGGTCCTACCCGAGGCGGCGCAGTTCCCCGCTCACTTCGGGTGCGGAGGAACTTCTCTCGAAGCTGGAGTTGGTAACCCCGAGTTTTTCTGCCCGGCACATTCCTGAGCCGCAGCTTCTCTTCGGTGGGCGTCAGAGGTCAGATGACCCCAAGACAGGGTTGCTCCTTTACGGTCCTGTTGGACTTGCGCGCGCTCCCCGAACTGCCATACGGATCGGCGTAGTGGGAACCAGCGATACGGTGCAGCTCTTCAAGACTTGGGCTGAGAACAGCCGGGGCCACGTCGCGGCTGGCCTGAACACCAAGGGAAAGGCTTACCACCCAATTGTGTACCCGGATTTCCCAGGGTTCGACCTAGACACGCCCTTCCAGTGCCGACTAGAGGTTGGCCGGTGCGAGACGCTCCGTGAAAGTGACATACAAGCAGCGTTGTTCGAGCCAAACTACCATCTCCGCGTGTCGAGGATCGTGGAAATGGTCATACAGCGACTTGAGGTGCTTGTTGGACAGGACCCTGGACCGGATGTCATCGTCGTGACACTACCAACCGTTGTCCAGCAGCGGTGTGGTGTCGAGGGACGCAGGGGAATTCTGGGACGCCCGATCTTTACCAAAGCGGAGAAGGTGCAGAGGCGTCTTGAGAAGTCGGCTGCTGACACTGGCCAAGCCCTGCTGGGGTTCTTCGACGATCAGGCACGGAATGAAGGCGATGAAGATGCGTACTGCTGGGACTTCCATAACTCCCTAAAGGCCGCAGCAATGCGCTTCGACCCACCAACGCAGCTTATCTGGGAAGCGACGTTGAGCGGAGTTTCCGGTCGCGAAGATCCGGCTACGACCGCATGGAACCTATATACCGCGCTCTACTACAAGGCCGGAAACACACCGTGGGAACTAGAGAACTCGATGGCTCGCACGTGTTTTGTGGGCATATCCTTTTATCGGGAGAGCCATGCTCCGGATGCTCAGTACAGAACCAGCCTGGCGCAGGCATTCTCCCCGAATGGAGAGGGCATCATCCTCAAAGGTGATCGCGCGGTTTACGACCCCGCTCGCGACAGGCAGTACCACCTGAGCCGGGAATCCTGCAGACAGTTGCTGCAGAGGGCGTTGAGCAGCACCGAAGGACTGATGGGTGGTGGGCCGGAGCGCGTTGTCGTTCACAAGACATCGAGGTATTGGCCGGAGGAATTGGAGGGCATGAAGGAGGCCCTTTCCACCTGCCTGTCCGTTCGTTCATGCGACATGCTGGCCGTCCAGGATCGCGGGATCAGGTTCATGCGACTGGGTGCCCACCCGCCTGTTCGTGGTACAGTCGTTCAATTGGCGCGGCGCAACTACCTGGTTTTCACACAGGGTTACATCCCAACCTACCGCGAGTTCCCTGGAGCGCGAATACCCACGCCGCTCGAGATCGTGGAACACCACGGTGATTCCGACGGAGACCGCGTGTGTGGTGAGATCCTGGCGCTCAGTAAGCTGAATTGGAATGCGTGCAAGTACGCCAGCCGGGAGCCGATCACGTTAGCATTTTCGCGGCAGGTCGGCAGGATTCTGTCCGAGATACAGCCCGGTGGAGTGTGCAGAGACAAGTACCGCTACTTCATGTAGATTGGGGCACATCATGGCTCTCAACCCTGTCCGTTTCGCGCAGGAAGTGATTGAAGGCTTCCTGAATTACCAGCTCACCGCGTTTCCGATCACGGATGCGGACTTGGCGAAGCAGGCGCGGGAGATGCTTAAGCGGCCTCTGGGCAATTCGCCGCTGATCAAGGGGCCGTACATCTCGCTCAGCAAGTCGTTCAAGATGGGCGCCGACTTGCGCAAGCTGGCCGCGACCGGCCAGGTCCACCCCGCATTGCCCGGGCTGACTGATTACCCGGTCCTCTTCGCCCACCAGGACAAGACCCTCCAGGCCATACAGTTCGGAAACCATTGCCTTGTCGCCACTGGCACAGGATCAGGCAAGACGGAGTCTTTCCTCTACCCGATCCTGGACCACTGCCTCCGCCTGCGCGACGCGAATGAACCGGACGGCCTGGTTGCGGTGCTCGTCTATCCGATGAACGCTCTGGCGCAGGACCAGTTGCTGCGCCTGCGGCACATGCTTGCGGGAAGCGGCATCACATTCGGCATGTACATCGGCTCGACACCCTCGGACCCCGGCGAACTGGGAGAATTCAAGCAACTGGAGCGCGGCCAGGGGCGCACCGACTACGAAGCCGCGCTGCACGAGCACGCCAAACACACGCGGATGACCATCGCGCCGTGGGAAGAATGCCTGACCGAGAAGGAGATGGCCACGCGCCGCCCGCGGCTTCTGCTGACGAACGTCAACCAGCTTGAACTGCTGCTGACGCGCGGCAAAGACCTGGGAATGTTCATTGGCGCGCCGCTCAAGTTCCTGGTCTTCGACGAGGCACACACTTATTCCGGCGCTGTCGGCGCGGAGGTCGCGTGCCTGATCCGCCGTCTGCGCGCCTTCTGTGGCAAGGGACCCGAAGAGGTCATCTGCGTTGGCACAAGTGCGACGGTGACTGACCCCAAGGAAGGGCCAGCCGAGGGCGCGAAGTTCGCCAGCCGCTTCTTCGGCGTGGACCAGAGCAAAGTCAGGCTGGTCGTCGAGGAGTACCAGGAACAGGAGTTCCCGAAGACCCGTTACACGCCGCCGGCGCCATTCGGTGATGCCGTGGCGTTGCTAGATCGAATCCTGGCCGCCCTGGAAGGGGACGGCGATGCCGCGGCGTTGCAGATTGCAGTGAAGGACCTCGCCGGCGCCACGGTGAATCTGACACCCGCGAACTGGCGCGCTGAACTATACGAGCACCTGAAAGCCAGCGAATATATCCACCAGGTCTACCACTTCCTGAGCCAGCCGAGTTACTTGCCTGAAGCTGTGCAGCGCATCGGCGTGAACTTGAAACGCAAAGGGCTGGCGTCGGGACTGAACCCACAAGCCGAGTTACTCGCGTATCTGGCCTTGGGCGCGGCGGCGGAGAAGGACGGCAATGTGCTGCTGCGCCCGAAAGTACATTACTTCATCCGTGGCCTGGAAGGCGCGGTACTGACCTTCGGCCGCGAGCCGAGAGAGACGCCGTCGCGGGCGCTGCGCTGGAGCGTCGAGGCAGCACTGGAGGAGTTCGGGGAACGGTCACCGCACGCCGTCTTCCCGGTGGCTGTCTGCAAGACCTGCGGCCAGCACTATCTGCTTGGTTTCTACCGCGGCTTGGAAATGGACCGCGGCGACCCGACGGGTGGCCAGGGCGAGGACGACGGCAACGTCTACTGGGAGCCTGTGGGCGAGGAAGAAGGCACGCGCGTCAACCTGACTGATCGCTTCATCACCGAAGGGGACGAGGACGAAGGGCAGACGGCCGGAGACCGGCTCGATAGGAAGCGCTTCCCAATCTACGTCTGCCGCACATGCGGCACGCTGCACAAGAACGCCGGCGACAAGTGCAGCCATCCTCGCTGCAAACGCGAGGGTAAGTTGGTCCGTCTGTGGGGGCTGCGCCAGACCGGCCCCGTGGCCTTGTGCCCAAGCTGCGGCCAGAAGGGTGCGCAGATCGGCGACAGACCCATCGAGCCGATCAGACCGCTGCGGGCGGTGAACGTCGCCAACGTCCACATTCTGGCGCAGAACATGGTCAACGCGGCGCCGGAAGGCGAGCGGAAGCTCATCATTTTCTCCGACAACCGCCAGGACGCCGCTTTCCAGGCCGGCTGGATGCAGGACCACGCCCGGCGCTATCGCATCCGCCACTTGATCTACGACTATCTCAAAACACAAGCGCGCCCATGTTCGCTGGGCGACATCCAAGATGACCTAGTCAGCACGCTCAACGCCGACCAGAAGTTGGCACGCGCCATCGCACCAGAGGTGTACTCCGGCCGTGGCGAGGAAGCCTTCGGGCGCGGGCTACAGGAAAACCTGCGGTACTACCTGCGCATTTTGCTCGTGCGCGAAGTGGCCACCGGCTTCAAGCAACGCGACGGCCTGGAGCCGTGGGGCATGGCGCGCGTCATCTACCACGGCTTGACCGCAGAACACCAGACCATCCAGCGTTGGGCGAGGCAGTACCATGTACCTGCTGCCGAGCTGGCAGAAGGCGTGGCGGCGCTGCTGGATTCGTTCCGCCGCTCGCGCTACCTGCACGATTCCGCCGCGCCGATCTTCACGCAGTACTGGCACGAGAGCGCCGAGGAAATCCAGCGCGGCTACATGCCCTTCATGGACCAACCGCCGAAGGGACTCAAGTTGACGCGAGAGTCGAGCGATAAGGACACATACGTCGTTCAGTTCATCTCGGCACGTGGCCAGACGCTGGCGCAGAACTTCGTGTCGAAGTGGGGGATACCGCGGGAGCTCGTCAACGGGTTCCTTGAGGAGTTGCTGAAGTTCCTGACGAACGAAGTGAGTCTGTTTGAGCCGGTGACACTGCTGGGGCAGAGGAAGAACGCATTGCCGGGTGTGTCGGGCGTCTTCCAGGTTGCGTCTGGCCAGTTGGGCATCCTGACGCAGAAGGAGCGCTACCGCTGCACCACCTGCCAGCGCGTTCACGCTCGCCCGACGCCCCGGAGCGCTTGCTCTGCGATGCATTGCCAGGGAAAGGTCACGCGCGAGGAGCCGTCGGCGGACGACTACAACATCGCGCTGCTGGAACAGGCGTTCTCGATGGTTATGGCTGAAGAGCATTCGGCGCAGGTGCCCGCGCAGACGCGCACGCAGATCGAGGCCGACTTCAAGCGGCCCAATGGCCGGACGAACTGCCTGGTTGCCACGCCCACGTTAGAGATGGGCGTGGACATCGGCGACCTGGACATGGTGCTCATGCGCAACGTCCCGCCGAAGCCGTCCAATTACTGGCAGCGGGTGGGGCGCGCGGGCCGTCGGCATCGCATGGCGGTGTTGTTCACGTACTGCCGGGCCTCAAGCCATGACCGTACGTTCTTCGACCAGCCTGAAGCCCTTCTTGACGGCCTGATCGAAACGCCGCGTTTCAACCTGAATAACCCGGTCATGGTCCAGAAGCATGTGCATGCCGCAGTCATGTCGGAATTGATCCGCCTATCGCGCATGGCCCCGGAGCAGAGCGGCTTGTCCGAGGCCGATGTGAAGGAACTGCGGGAGATACAGAAGCAGGCCCTGCCCGATTTCATCGGCACGTACCTGTTTGAGGAAGGCCGGCATTACCGGAACCAGCCCTACGATGTCTCCGGGTTGCGGACGCTCCTGACCAAGCACGAGACACGACTACGTGCCGCCGTTGCAGGCGTCTTCGCTACCTACTGGCCCGAAGAGGCTCAGCAGGCGGCAACCCATGAACGGCTGGCCGACATGATCCAGCGCATGACTGACGAAATGCAGGCGGCGGTAAACGGCCTGCACCAGAGGATGATGTGGGCTGTGCAGACGCTCCGGAAACTGACCGAGGCCGAGCACAAGAAATTGCTTGATGACTATGAGATGAGTCTGCGCCGCCGGTGTGAAAGATACCTGCGCAGCCTGGGCATCCAGGACCGCTCGACGTATGCGCTGTCCGTCCTGGCGACCGAGGGCTTCTTCCCAGGTTACGGTATCTACGACGGCGGCGTGCGCGCATTTGCTAGCCGTGCCTTGGGCCAGTCGGAGCGTGCGCCAGACTTTGATCTGGGCCGGCCGGCCTCAATTGCGGTGCGCGAGTTCGTTCCCGGCAATCTGCTCTACGCCAACAACGGCCGCTACAAGGTGACGCTGTATCACTTGCCTGTCGGCGAGAGCAAGGTAGATCCCGAAGAGTACTTAGTCAGTCTGGAAAAGCAGATGGTCATGGAGGCCGCCGCCGCGGGCCGGCAGCCAGCAAGCTACAATCAAGGCGCGCTCCTGCCGCTATCCGGGCTGCCAATCTGTGACGCCGACATCGCGCAGTTCTCGCGCATCACCGACGAGGAGAATAACAGGTTCCAGTTGCCGGTGGCCATCATGGGCTACCTGCGCCAGGAGCATCGCGGCGGCAAGGCTTACAAGCTGAGCGAAATCGAGATTCAGCATCGCTTCGGACAGCGGCTGCGCTTGGTGAACCTGGGTCCAGCGGACCGCGTAAAGAAGGGTGAACTGGGCTACCCGATGTGTTCTGTCTGTGGGGCGACTCGGTCACCTTACGCCTCTGCTTCAGACCTGGGCCACTTCCTGAAGCTGCACAAGGAACGCTGCGGCAAAGAACCCGGCTGGCTGGGGCTTCATGCCGAGACCACGGTTGACGGGCTGCTGTTCGCAGGCATGCCGAGTCAGGAAGAGACTGTCAACCTTGGCGAAGCCGTGCGCATGGGGGCGGCACGCGTACTCGAAATGGGGCTGGACGATCTCCAATACCTGAACCTTCCCAGGCAGGACGGGAAGCATGACCTGTGGCTCTATGACCCCATGCCGGGCGGCTCAGGGCTGCTGACGCAGATCCTCGAACGCTGGGAGGACGTATGCGCAGCCGCTACCAAGGTGCTGCAGGACTGCCCGAAGCTCTGCGAGTCTAGTTGTTACTCCTGCATGCGCACGTACCGCAATAGCTACTCCCACAGCCTGCTCAATCGGCACAAGGCAGTTGAGGTCATCGAAGGATTGACCGGCACTCCGACGCTTGAACGGGACATGCCGGCAGTCGAGGGCGTCCGGTCAGCATCGTCTGGAGAACCGACGAACACCGGCGAGGCCCGTCTGGGCGAAATGCTTCAGCGCGCTGGTTTCCCGCCATTCAGCCAGCAGCAGCGCCTGGACATCGGAAAGCCGTACAACTCAACCACACCGGATGTCTACTTTGACGACCCCTCTCAGGACCTGCGGGTGGCTGTCTACCTCGACGGGTTGTGCAAGGCCGTCCACGGCAACGCCGACCGTCACGCCGTGGACCGCGTGATCCGCAATCAGCTAGAGTCCAGGGGTGTAAACGTCATAGAGATCGCCAGCACTGACCTGACTGACCCAGCAGCAATGGGACTGCACTTCAAGCGGCTCGCGCATGCGCTGCGGCGCAAGGACCTGGCGATAAGGATCTCGTAGGCTTCGCCGGTGATGGGCGCGCTGTTCTTGTCGCCAAGCGCCACGCGGAGGTGCCCTGGGTTTCAGACCTCGTCTTCAAGAAGATCCTCACCAAACTTGGCGTCGCGAACTGTTTCCTCTTTGTTCTTTGTTCGCATTGCCTCGCGGCGCGTACACCTTGTCGGCGTCACCACTCAGCCTATGGCTGGCTGGATGCTCCAGTGACGTGGAGCTTGCACGTACTATTGACCCGCGCGTCGCTAATGCCACGTGCCGCCGGCGTCTCGCCGGGCGCATTGGCTGTGCGCGGGTCAATAGCCCTCATTTCTCAGTGCGCCACGAGGGCACAAAGGGCCAGCGGATGAGAGATCCGCCTGAGGAGGAATCGAATCACCTCGGTAGCGGCAGTGGTGGTGGTAACGCTGCCCACTGAAGCCCTGTGGAAGAGACGCCCTGAAGGTGGAGTTGCAAACCGACGACCGTAACGCGAGTGAAGCCTGAGCGGGCCTCGAAAGTGAAGATGTGGAAGCCGACCCGTCTGAGAACGGGTAAGGCCGCAGGACGAAGAGGAAGGAAGCGGATACAGGCACTCTTGGTCTTCCATCGGTGTAGTGGGCACGGGACGCCGGGGAGGTTCTTTGCGAAACGTGGGAGGCCCAGCCGGGTGCGGAGACGCAATCTGCAACGCTGGAAATACAGCGGCGGCCTACTCGGCTTTGAGGCGGAAACCGCCTCTTGTTGTGGAGAATACCGCTTGCCCAGTACGCTGCGACGAGGTATCGTGTCTTGCCCAGGTGGAAGACAAGCGGCGATTGACTCAAAGTGGGAGGGGGCCAAATGTCTCAGGGACGAAGAACAAGCCCACATAGAGAAAAGTTACAGGCCACTAAGCAGTCGCGAAGCAAGGACGCCAGAAAGAAATGCGCGCGCAGTGCCGGTTCGCTGTCGGAGAAAGCTCATCTTGAGAGACTTCTCAAAGCCTATATTGGCGAAGACTTTAGTGCGCCCGCGAGCACAACAACAGACCAGTCACCATCCATTGATCCCGGTGAGAGGCGAAGAGCGCTATTGGTGCGTCTTGATTCTGCCGTATGGGTCGAGAAACGGCTATTTCCCGCGCGACTTCTGGTTCTGGATGAGATTGATGGGGGCAACTTATCAAGCGCTCTTATCATGGAAGTCGTAAAGCGATTGTGTGGGCCTGAAAGCGACAGCGTCTACCGCGGGAAGAACTTGGTAGATTTGGTCATTGAGTCGCGCGGAGTCGCAGGCGCGTTGAGCTATGGTTGCATTCCTAGAACTGCGGTGGAGCAATTTGTCTCAGATCTGAATACCTATGGCCTTCGCGAGGCTTTGGCGTACCTCGCTGGCGAAGAACTGTTCACTCCCGATCTTGAGGCATACGTCATATCGGGTTACGAGGCAATTGGGCAGAGATTCCTTCGGCACGCAGATAAGATCAAAGAACGATTTGGGCGCCAGGCGCGATCAACTCGTCGCGACGGTGTGCCGACCGCAATCATCGACCGTCTTGTTGTGGCAGAGATACTGAGTTTCGGAGGACCGTGGAAGGATGGACAAGACCAACGCTCCTTTGCCAAGCTCACTTAACCCACGCAGATGTGGATCACCGTTGCATCTACAGCAACACCGCTTCATGTGTCTACGGTAGTCGTATCTGGTATGCACAAGAGGGCAGTCCGGTCGTTCTCTTGGACCACGGCAAGATCCGCTGTCTGCCTCTGCCACCGCTCGCTCATCCGCCCAGCTTCCGCAACAAGCCTTACAGGAAGGTCTGTTTCACTGGACGTTGGCTTCATTGTCATCCCTCCAAAGGCTTGTGGCAGTTCACGCCGCGCTGAACAGGGTTACTGTGCTGGAAGAGCTTATACAGCCACAGCACCGGACATTAACGCCTCGCCTCCTGGTAACACGCATACACCCCCTCATGGCCCGATCACACCGCCTCCAGCGCGTTTGCGTAGTTCGCCTTTCAACTGTTTCAATTCATTTGCTTTCTGGCGATCACGTCTCCTTCGCTGGGTGTCGTCAATGCCCGCTGGACCGTCTTGAACGGCCACACGGCCCTCAGCGTCTCGGCGACACAGGTGGTCGCGCAGCAGTTTCAGTGTCCTGGCGAGATCGGCTACCGGTTGGCTATCCTTCTCCCCTGGTGACGGATTGGTGAGCGCGCGGGCCAGAGCTAGAGCATTGGCCACGTCACGGTCGACGATGAGCCGGTTGCCATCTCGCTGCGCTTTGTCTCGCGCATCTTTGAGCGTGGAGATGGCTTTGGCGATGTACTCACTGCTCTCCTTATGGGCAACTTCGTCATAGTGTAACTCGTCCAGTGCCTGCCGCCGGGTCAACGTCTCCCGCGCGTACCGGTCGAATTGTTCATCCGCCAGGGCGGGGCTGTAGGTCCGGCCGTAGAACTCAAACGGCTGGCCCTGGGCTGTCTGTTGCGCACGGAGGAACTCTATCGCAAGTTGCTCGCCCTCAACCACATCATTTTGTTGCTTGTCGGCGCGCAGGTGTGCTTCCTCGGCGCTCACGCGGTGTTTGTAGCGCTCCTGATCAAGACGCGCGATCTCCTGGTCGAGTTCCGCCAGACCTCTTTCGAGGAAGACATCTGCATTCCGTACGCGCTGCCGGTCTTGCTCTTTCGCCCATTCATGCTTGGTGTTCTCCGCCCACGCCTCGACGCGCGCCAAGTTCCACCACACCGCACCTATCACTGCCACGACAACTATGCCCAACACTACAGTACGCATGTCCGACCTCCTTCCACAGACTCATCCGCCTGTTTCAAACGGAAACTAACGCGCACGTCTTTCTGCAAGAACGCCTTCTGTTTTTGATCCGAGTTCTGAGTACGTCACTCGCGCCATCGCGCGACCGTGTTCCACTTGCTTAACTTGAGTTAACGCCCGCTCCCGCTGCAGCCCGCCGATGGCCGTGCCAAGTTCAGCCAAGGCTTGTTCATGCTCGCGCTGGCGTTGGCGCGCCTCTTCAAGAACGGCGAGGATATGATTTCTCTCGGCTGCGGTGCGCTGTTGTTCTTCGCCGACCAACGCGGACGTGGTGTTCGCGAAGCGCTGCAGGTCAGCCTCACAGCGCGCGATAAGCGGCAGCACATTCCAGCGCAAACTTCGCTCGATCTCGGCACGTTCGCGCAACGCAACCGTAAGTTTGTCATTCTCGCACCACGGCCAGCCGCCAACACCCCGCGCCTGGCGCGGCACGAACATCGTTGCGAATCCAACCACCAGGAGCAACGTGCCGCGCGCAACATAAACGCGCCGACGCGTAACGATGGCCCGCAACCACAACAAAAGACCAACACCTGCACACAACAGGCCGACCAGGAAAACGATTTCGATCCTCATAGGCTGATGTCTCCTTCTTCATGTGCGGTAGAGCCGCTCGACGGCGGCCACCGCATCTTCCGCGAACACATCGGCGTAAACCTGGGTTGTCGTGATCCGCGAGTGCCCCAACTGCTTCTGTACGAGTCGCAAGTTCCCTCCGCTTGCCTTGTAGAGGTGCGTGCCGAACGTGTGCCGCAGGCTGTGTATCCCCACGTGTTTCGACAAAGCGGCCTCACTCGACACTTGCCCGAAGACTTTTTGGATTTGCCGCTTGCAGAGCTGATGCCCTGTCTGGCGTGACACGAACACCGGCGCATCGGGCGCGGTGGACTCGTCGGACGCCCCCTTCGCCCTGAGAAACCAGTTGCAGCGCGCCTGGAATGCCCGCGACACTTTGACCACGCGCCGCTTGCCTCCCTTGCCACACCTCACGATGACCTCGGGCGAGTCCTGCTGTATGAGCAGGTCGCCACACTGCAATGCGGCTAGTTCCATCACCCGCAGGCCGGTTTCAAGACCGACCTCAACGATGAACCAGTTCCGCACAAACCGAAAGCTTTTAGTCCGGACACCAAGCCGGCGCAGCCGCGCTGCCTGCTGACGCAGTTTCTCAACGTCTCTCATGTCCAGGAACTTCGTTCCATCCAAGCTCCAATTGAAGTCTGTCATGTTGTCCACCTCATGCACCTCACTCCTCCCGCCAAGGCCACCCTTCGCGGGAAGAGTGAACCGCCGATCTCTTGGGTGTTGAAGTTGTGCGCCACCAAGTGGTTAGAGCGTGTATTTAAGCTTTGCGGTTCGACCCGACGACGTTCCTGGAGTGTTTTTGGAGGGTGCGAAGCCGCCCGAGAACAATGCTATAACTCCTTGAATTATCATAATTTATGAGTTGACAAGAAGGCTCTGACGTGGGACGATTCATACATCCCGCGAATTATGAACTACTTATGAAGACGTGGCGATGGTGGTGGACTTATTCGTCTCCACGCAGCATGTCTATCAATTCCCCGCCTGCCGCACCCCAACGACTATGAAGAGCTCAGTCCTGCCGACAGACCATGCCCCCTTACCGGATCGCGACTCCGCCTCCAAGGCGCAGACAGAATGTAGGGCTGATTCGCGCCTTCTCAGAACCAAGGTGAGTCCTTACCGCCTGAGCAGCAGGGCGGCGGCGACGCGTTCAACACGTACCCGAACTACGGCTCCTTCTCCCACTTCAGGCCGACAGTCTTGCCCTCGCCACGCGCCTTCCAATAGGCGTCCTTGACCTGCTCGTAGATGCCGTGGAGGCCGCGCGCGTCGCGGCCGCGATCCACGCTGATCCAGGTGTCCGGCTGAGGCGGCGGCGGCGCGCTCAGAAACACGGCGGCTTCCTCCCCGATCACCTTCGTCACGGGCCTGTCGGTGCCGTCTGGGTTGAGGATGCCATAGTCGCTCTTCTCGTTGACGCGGTAGCCGCCCGGATACCACCAGTAGAAGATGCCGTCCGCGCCGGACTGGCGCATCATGCGGTAGAAGTCGCGGTAGTACCGCGCCTCGAAGTCCAGCGCCTGCGGGTCCGGCGCCATGCGGCTATTATTGCAGACGCTCACGCCCATCTCGGCCCATACGACGGGCAGCCTGGGGTTGCACAGCCGCGCGTAGGCCGCGGTGAACTCGCCGGGCTTGACCTTCTCCCAGTCGCCGATGCGTCCGTAGGCTTCGGGTTCCCAGATGTCCACTGCATCGCGCAAGCCGTAGAAGTCATAGGGCAGCAGGCCGTCGCTATTGTGCGTCGGATCGCCGGAGAGCTGCATGCGGAAGCTGACGAGGTGGTTGGGGTCAACGGTGCGGATGAGCCGCCGCGCTTCCGCGTACTTCTCGCCCAGCAATTGATCGAGGAACGCGCGGTAG
>JBEKKG010000009.1:0-29569 GCA_050010835.1 Planctomycetota bacterium | reverse complement strand
CCCAAGTCCGCCGAACAACCAAAGACCACTGAGGTGGCCGAGCACCCTGCGCCGAAAGTCAAGCCCGCGTCGCCTGAAACCAAACCCGCCGCGCCTGAAGCCAAGCCCGCTGCTCCTGAAGCCAAACCCGCCACACCCGAAGCTAAGCCCGCCACACCCGAAGCTAAGCCCGCCGCGCCTGAAACCAAACCCGCCGCGCCCGAGGCCAAGCCCGCCGCGCCTGAAGCCAAGCCTGTAGCGCCTGAGGCCAAGCCTGTAGCGCCTGAGGCCAAGCCTGTGGCCTCCGGGGCTAAGCTGCCAGACACGCCGAACCCTCCCCAACCTGCCCCGGTTGCCTCCCCGCGGATTGCCGACAAGAAAGCGGAGGCCGAAGCCGGGAAAGAACCGCCCGACAGCTCGGTGCCAGCCGACATCGTGGACCTCAGTAAGCCTCGGCCAGCCAACAAATCGGAACCGCCTCCGCCGAACCCGGACGTTTCCAGAGTGCAGCCTGAGAAGAAGATCGAGCGTGCGCCACAGCCGGAAACCAAGAAAACGCCGCCGCCGACTGTTAATTCCTCGAAGACGACAAAGGCGCTGCCGGCTGCTGATTCAGCGAAGACAGTCGAGCCGCCGCCGCCGGCCAAGGTAGCGCCGCCGAAGCCGCCGCCGCCGGCCAAGCCCCCGCTGCCGCCCGTGCCGGAGGATTTCGACAAGGCCTTGGCCGCCGGGAAACTGGCTTGCGCAGAGGCGAAGCGCCTCTTCGATCTGAAAGCCCCGGAAGCCAAGACCCAAGCCGTGCGCGCTTGCGACGTGGCTGAGGCCATGTTGCAGGGAGCCTGGGCAAAGAGGCCTGGCGATAAAGACGTGCTGCAGGCGTTCAAAGAGCTGTCCGCTCACGTTAAAGTCATTGCCATCGCGAGCAACCCCGTCATCAAGGCCAGGTCCCGAGGCCTCGTGGTGTTGGATGCAGGACAAAGCCTTGTGCCCGAAGGCAAGAACCTGTATTGCGTCTGGGAACAAGTTGGGGGCGAGAAGCTCCCGCTGCGCCCCGAGGACTTATCCCAAAAGAAGGTGGGCGTGCGCATCGCGCGCCCTGGCATCTACAAGTTTGAGCTGGCCGTCAGCGATGGCAGCTTGGGCGGGAATCCAGTCACGGTGACGGTTGAAATCGAGGAATGATGCCTTTCCAAGCCGTGCTCTTTGATCTCGACGGAACGCTCCTCGACACGCTCGAAGACCTGGCCGCTTCGATGAACGCCGTCCTGGCGCGCCTGGGACTGCCGCAGCACGGCGTGGCGGCGTACAAGTACTACGTCGGCGACGGCGTGGCGCAGTTGGTCCGCCGCACGCTGCCTGAGCAGCGCAGGGGCGAGGACGCCCTGGTAACTCAGTGCGCGCTCCAGTTGCGTGCGGAGTACTCCCAGCGCTGGCGCGACAAGACCCGCCCCTACAACGGCATCCCCGAACTGCTGGACGCGCTGACAGGCGCTAAGGCCCTCAAGCTGGCCGTGCTCTCCAATAAGCCCGATGAGATGACGAAGCTGACGGTGCGGGAACTGCTGCCGCGCTGGCGTTTCGACGCCGTGCGCGGGGAGCGGCCTGGCACGCCACGCAAGCCTGATCCGGCCGCGGCCCTGGAGGTCGCAGCTCAGCTCGGCCTGCCGCCCGGCGCGTTCCTGTACCTCGGCGACACGAACACCGACATGCAGACGGCCCTTGCCGCGGGCATGTATCCCTTGGGCGCGTTGTGGGGTTTTCGGCCGGCAGAGGAGTTGGCCGCGAGCGGAGCCAAGGCGCTGATTGCTCAGCCAATGGAATTGCTGAAGTTTCTGTAACCCGCGTTTCTCACGATTCATTAGCCACAGAGGACACAGAGGAAAGAGAGGAAAGAAGATGGGGAAGAGCAGACAATCGTCCCCTACGATCCCCTCCCCTTCCTCTGTGTCCTCTGTGGCTGGAAATCCAGGCTACCGCTGGCAGCGGACGCGCAGCCAGAATCTGGCGGTGCCATACATGCCAATTGCGCCGCCGATAAGGAACATCGCCTCGGGGCCAAGCTCTTTCCACAGCAGCCACGCCAGCAGGGGCGCGGCACAAAAGGCGAACGAGCGCAACCCCCAGTAAAGCCCCACCGCGCGCGCACGGTACTCCTTGGGGAAACTGGCTGAGATCAGCGCCTTGCGCGCGGGTTCGCCCAGCTCCCGCAGGCCGTTGAGCAGGAAGACTGCGACGAGCGCCGCCATGACGGGAATGCCCAGCCGGCGGCTGCACAGCGGCATCCAGACCATGTTCAGCGGAAACAGGGCGAAGAGAAAGAACGTCAGCCCGATGAACGGTTTGGGGCTGGGTGCGCGGTCCACCAGCTTGCCGACGGGAATGTAGGTCGCCAGGGCCGCGAAACTCGTCAAGCCCACGAGGAACCCGGCTTCTTTTTCGGAGCGGCCCAGGACGGAAACCACGTAGAGCAACGCGAAGTCGCGGATGAACCAGTCGCCCCAGCGCAGGAAGATCTCCGCGCTCAGGAGCGCACGCAAGTCCGGCGGCATCTCACGCAACACCTGCCGCAGCGGCACAGGGGCGGGTTCCGCCTTGGGTTTCATGCGCTTCAGCAGCGCCGCTTGAAAAATCACGGACAAAATGACCAGCCCGATGGCCACATAGAGGTTCAACAAGAAGCTGCAGGCCATCAACAGCCCGCCCGCCCAGGGACCGAGCATCTTCGGCACGCGCTTCTGGATGCTCTGCACCGCGAAGGCAATTGTGCGCCTTTCCTTGGGCACTTCGCTGCCGACCACGTCAAAAGTTGCGGGCACTGAGAGCGGCTCCCAATTCGTCAGCAGCAACCCGCCGCCCACAATGGCCCAAGGGTTGTTGGTAAACCGCAATATGGTGAAGCCGATGAGCATCGGCAGGGCCGAGACGGCCAGAGCAACGCGCGGCCCCATGCGGTGCGCCACCGTGCCGCCGATGATGTAGCCGAAGCCTTCCAGCAGGTTCACCAGAAAGGCCAGGATGGCGGTGTACTTCACGGCCTCGAGGAGCACATCGCCCTTTTCGGCCGCCGGGAGAAGCTGGCCCACCGCGTCCCTGAGGTGCAGCGGCATGAAGGGCTTCCAGACTTCCTCCGCCATGCCCAGGCCGCCTATGACCACCAGCACCGCGAGCGTAGCGCGGTTGATGCCCAACCAGCTTGCGAGGGATTCGGGTTCTACTCCGTCATGTTCTGGTATGCCGATCCCGCCACGTGGCCTGGGGCTTTCCATTTGCGATAGCGCTCCTCCGCCCCCTCCTGGGACACAACGCGGCCTTCCTTAATGTCTTTCAGCCTGCCTGCAGGCCGCGTGCGGCTTTCTCAATCTCGTCCCCATCCCCTGGCAGGAGCGTCCGGGGGTCTATCAACACGCGGTCCTCCTGAATGCGCGTAAAGATGGGCGGCTCGTGGGCGCGCAGGGCCGCGGCGAGTTCGTCGCTGCTCAACTTCCCATGCCGCAAGCTCACCACGCGCGTCGGGATGTTCCTTTCCGGCAAGCTGCCTGAGCCGAGCCGCGAGGAATCCTCAACGCACAGCGCCTCCAGGCCGCTGCATGCACGGCCCAGGCGCGTGGCCAGCGCCGCGGCTTCCTCGCCAATGCTGGCCAGCGAGCGGCGCAACATGCGCAGCGTGGGCACGGTTTCGAGGCGCTTCTCGGGATCCAGGTACAGACGCAGGGTGCTCTCAAGCGCGCAAAGCGTCAGCTTGTTCAGGCGCATGGCGCGATAGAGCGGATGGCGGCGCATCTTCTCGACCAGTTCCTTCTTGCCAACGGCCACGCCGCCTTGCGTGCTGCCCAGGATCTTGTCGGCGGAGAAGAGCACCAGGTCCGCGCCATCGTCCAAGGCCGTCTTGACGATGGGTTCTTCCTTGAGCTCTTCTGCCAGGCCGGGCAGCAGCGCGCCGGAGCCGATGTCGTAGAGCAGCGGCAGGCCGCGGCTGCGGGCCAGCGCCGCCACGCCGGCGACTGTGGGCTCTTCAGTGAAGCCGATCAGGCGGAAATTGCTGGTGTGCACGAGCAAGAGCGCCGCGGTGGCGGGAGTTATCGCGGCCTCGTAGTCGCGCACGTAGGTGCGGTTGGTCGAACCTACTTCGATCAGCTTGCAGCCGCTCTCGCGCATCACGTCCGGGACACGGAAAGAGCCGCCGATCTCGACCAACTGGCCGCGGCTGACAATGACCTCTTTGCCGCGGGCCAGGGCGGCCAGAGCGAGCATCACTCCGGCCGCGTTGTTGTTGACCACGCAAGCACTCTCGCAACCCAGCAAAGTTCGCAGCAGGTCGTTCAGGGTCGCATCGCGATTGCTGCGCTTGCCGCTGGCCAGGTCCACCTCAACGGTGGAGTAGCCCGCAAGCTGGGCCGTGATTTCCTGGAGGGCCGCCGCCGGCAGAACGGCGCGCCCCAGCCCTGTGTGCAAGATGACCCCGGTGGCATTGATGGCGCGCCGCACCCCGCTGCCACAGCGCCGCAGCACACGTTCAGCCACGCGCCGCAGGATTTCGGGGCATAAGTCCGGCGTGCCGCTCGCCACGGGCTGACAGCCCGGGCCACTCGTCTCAGGATGCCCTGGCGGCAGCGCGAGCGTCCCGGCCAGTATTTCAGCGCGCAGGCCGGCGAGCGTCTCGCGCGCAGCGGACAACACGGCGTCGCGCCCGCAGCGGCCCTGAAGTTCGCGGAGCGCAGGTTCTTCCAGCAGCCGTTGGACCGCAGGCAGGGAACGCATCAAGGCTTCTGCTTGGGGGGTGGATTTTTCCATGCGATTCATCCTAAACTCAAGATCGGAAACTCGAAATGCAAAATCCGCCGCTGCCGCTGTGCGCGAACAAACTCTCGCCGTTGCAGTTTTGTCCAGGACCGCGTATGCTGGCCCGCCATGGCCACGAAGCTTTCCTGGGCCGAAGTCTGCGTCTCCGCACACCCGCGGGTGCGCTTCTTCGTGAAGACCAATGAGACCCAAGTCAAGTTTCGGGACGTCACAAAGGAAGTCTCGAAAATTGTAATTGAGGATCTGGAGGATGGTTCCGGCTACTGCGCGCTGTTACGCCTTAACGCAGAGGGCCAACTGGTGTGGCAGACCAAACATCCGTCGCTTCAGGAGGCCAAGTGGCACGTTGAGTTCGAATACGGCCTGCCGGAGGAGCAGTGGCTTCCCTGCGCGCAGCCCGGAGGCCAGACAGATTCCCAGCCGTAACGCGGGCTTTTAGCTTATGCCAGAGATCAACCGCAACCCACCCGTACCTCTCGGGCCAGCCGCAAGCGGGGCCGAGGCCGGTGCGGCCAAGGTCTCCGACGAGGCGCTCATGGAGCGCCTGGCCAACGGTTCCCACGCGGCCTTTGAGGAGCTGCTCTCACGCTACGAGGCGCCCGTCCTGACTTTCTGTTACGCCTTCATGCGCAATCGCGAGCTGTCTGAGGACCTGGCCCAAGAGACTTTCCTGCGCGTTTTCCGCAATTCCAGCCGCTACCAGCCCGTCGCCAAGTTCACCACCTGGCTGTACCGCATCGCCGCCAATCTGTGCATCAACGAGTTGAAGAAGGGCAAACTGCGCCAAGGCATGTCGCTGGACGAGCCGGCCGGGCCGGACCCTGACGGCAGCAAGATCATTGACCGCATCGCTTCGGAAGAAGGTTCGCCTTTGAGCGACGTCGAGAGCCAGGAGGTGCAGCAGTTGATCGGGAAGGCCATTGACCACTTGCCCGACGACCAGCGGACCACGCTGGTGCTGGTCGAGTACCACCACATGCCCTACCAGGAAATCGCCGAGATACTCGGCGTGACCGTCAGCGCGATCAAAATGCGGGTCAAACGGGCGCGCGAAACGCTGCGCGAGATGTTGAAGATTCTGGGAAGTGAAAGACTGCGGTAAACGGAAATCCGAAACTCGAAATCTGCGTGGTGAATAGTCCCGGCTGGAAAGTGACCGGCCGCGCTGAAAAAGGTTTAATCCAGGACGAGGATTGGGGGCCGGACTAGGACGTGAAAGAGCAAGCCACCATTGATGCCGGCAAACTGACATGTGAGCAGTGCAGGGGATTGCTCTCGGATTACGTTGACCGCGAGCTGACCGAGTCCGAACGCGCTGCGGTCGAGCACCATCTGGGCAACTGCACGAAGTGCGGCACGGAATCGGCCCGCATGCTGGGGCTGAAGAAGATCGTGCAGCACTGGGGCGGAGTGAAAGGCTCCGGCGAATTCCGCAAGTCGCTGGTGAACAGGATGATCGAGGAATCGCAGCAGATGCCGGTGCTCCATCCCGGGGAAGTCCAGGCCACTGCCACTGCCGCAGTTGGGCCCCAGGCCGACCCGGATAGAGAGGGCGCAGGCAAATCGCTCCCGCCCATCTGGATCCTGCTCGCTGCCTTCTGTTTGGCAGTTGCCGTATATTTCCTGGTGCTCTGGCTTCGCGGTCTCTGAGTCTCCGGGTCTCCGGGTCTTCAGCAATCCTATTCTCGACAACCACGCTGGTTTAGCGCACAATGGCGCCCAGGGAGACGGGGACGTGTGCTCCGAAAAGTCCGGGCCGGGAACAAGCTGCGAGCGCCGTACTATGTGCTGGTGGAAACAACAGTTCTGCCTTTTCCGGTTCTGGCGCAGCCTGTGCGGCGTGCTTGTCTTGGCGGCCGCACTCCTGGGCGCCGCCGAACCCAAGGACACGGACCTCAAAGCCAGGGGGCCGGAGCATAACGTAACGCTGGCCGAAGAGCCCGGCGTGCTCGAACTGCTGGCCAAGGCCCAGAAAGCCCGCGCCAAAGCCGAACAAGACCCGCAGGCCTGGCCTGAATGCGTCAAGTTCTACGGCGAAATCCTGCGCAAGTTCTCCAACTCCGTCTACCTGGACCGCTGGGAAGGGCCGGACAAGAAGGACCTGGCCTACAAGAATGGCCTTTATAAACCCACGCGTGAGCGCGTGGCCGCGGAGATCGCCAGCCTGCCTCCCGCCGGCCTGGCGATCTATCGCGTGATCAACGACCCGCCTGCCCGCGCCCTGTTCTTTGAGGCCAAAGCGGAACTGGATGTGCGCAAGATGGAGCAGGTGGCGCGGGATTACTTCGCCACCTCGTGGGGCGACCAGGCTTTGGCCTGGCTGGCCGAAGTTGACTCGGGCAGGCACGCGCCGCGCGAAGCACTGGCCCACGTCAGCCTGGCGCTCAAACACCCCGGGTTGAACATCTCCATGCTGGGCCTGCTGGTCAGGCAATACCTGGCCCAACTGGAATTGGGCGACGCCAACGCTGAGAAAACGCTGCAGGGCATAGAGGGGCTCCTGCCCGTGGCCAAAGAAGGCGAGTTGCGCGCCGGCCACGCCACGGGCCGCGCGGCCCTCGACAAGCTTAGAGCCCGCTTGGCCGCCGCGCCGGCCGCGCCCCTCCCGCCGGCCGCCGCGGCAGAGCGCTCGTGGCCGACATACTTCGGCAATGCGGCCCACAATCGCAACGCGCCCGCCAGGCGCAATGTGGGCTTGCGCAAGTGGTCTGAGCCTATCGCACAATTGCTCTATGGTGCGAATGCCGAGCACAACGCCGTGCAAAAGATCTTCGGCCCGGACGGCCAGCCGGTCCCGGATCCGACCATAAACTGCCACTTGGCGGTGCAGGCAGGCTTTTTCTACCTGTGCGATGCCCAAGTTGTGGCGGCCTATCCGCTCGGCAACCCCCAGCCAGGCGGGCCGGGCGCAGGCGGGAATGCCAAGTTCTTATGGCCCTCAGAGCCCCCGCCGGCCAAGCCCCCCAGCAGGCAGCAGCAGATGTTCATGCGCTTCGGCGGCAGAGGGCAATCCAATGCGCGCCATCGCCCCTTGTTCTGCACTCTGGGCGGCGACAGGCTCTATTTTGCCTGCGGCGCTGAGACGCCGATGAATGACTACAATAATTTCTTTGGTGGCAACCAGGAGCAGAAGGAGAACCCCAACTTCCTGGCCGCTCTGGGCAAACAAGACCCCGGCGGCGCGCTGGAATCAGGCAAGCTGGTCTGGTCGCTCCAGCCGGACAGCCATGCGCCGGCTTTCGAGGCCCAGAGCAAGGCTGATCAGGAGTGGCTGAAGACCGTCTTCTTTGTGAGCGCGCCGACTTGGGACGCCGAAGTGTTGTACGCCTTGGCGGTGCGCCGCGGCGGACTCACCGAATCCTGGGCCGTGGCTGTGGATGCCGCCACAGGCCGGCTCCTCTGGCGCACTCAGATCTGCGCCGCGAACCCCATTGCGGCCGGGGGCCTGGTGCAACCCGCGCGCGGCCTGCCCGTAGCCGTGGCGGACGGGACCGTCTATGCGGTCACGAACCTCGGCGCCGTGGCGGCCTTGGAGGCCATGACCGGCGCGGTGAAATGGATTCGGATCTACGACCGCCTGCCCACTCCCGAGCGCTTCAACCAGTTCGGCCTGGTGGCCACAAGGGAATTCTGGGGGCCCAACCCGCCCATCGTCTATGAGAACCTGCTGATCGCCACACCCCAGGACTCCGAACTCCTCTACGTCTACGACATCGAGACCGGCCGCCGGCTTTGGCACACCTCGCGCACGGAACGCGACCCGGGGCTCAAGCACATCCTGGGCATCAGCAACGGCGTCCTGGTGGTCACAGGGACAAACGTGCACTTCTATGAGCTGAAGGGCGGCCGCGAGACCGGGCCGGCCGAGCCGCTGTCCTTCGACAGCCCGATCAAAGGCCGTGGCCTCATGGCAGGGAACGTGGTCCTGGTCCCCACGGCCAACAGTCTGGCTATGGTTGACACTGCCTTGGTGGACGGCAAGTTCCGCCCGAGCATCGTCAGCCAATACAAGTGGACCGAGCCGGAACGTGAAGCGGGCAACGTGTTCGTGGCCGGGGACGTGCTGTACACCGTGAGCAACACGCATGTCAACGCTTACTTCGTCTGGGAAGAAATGGAAGCCAGGTTGAAACAACGCCTCGCTCAGAACCCGGGCGACCTGGGCGCCTACAGCGAACTGGCCGACGTTTACCAGCGCGTCGAGCGCTTCGAGCAGGCCCTTGCGCTTCTCGACCAGGCCCTCCAGATTGCGGAGAAAACAAAAGACGATGTCAAAACTGCCGCGGCCCTTGTGGAACTCAACAGCCGGAGGTTCGACGCCTTGCTCGAACTGGGCCGGGCGCGCCAGAAGGGCACAGCGGCAGTGGCGCCGGATCTGGAGGCCTCTTACGACTGCTACAAGAAAGCGCTGGAAGTGGCGCGGCTGCCGGCCCAGGCCGAAACGCTGCCTGTCATCGCTTTGCGCGCCATGGCGGAGAACAGGACTGCCAAGAAAGAGCTGGAACTGGCGGTCGCGCATTACCAGCAAATCATCACCCGGTACGGCGAGGTCGTGTGCGCCTGTGCGCCTGAATCGCCCACCAGGGCGCGGCTCTTCGCCGCCGGCAGGATTGAGGAGCTCAGAAAACAGGACCCGGCCTGCTATGAGAAGGTCGAGGCCGCTGCCAAGGCTGCCTTGGCCAAAGCCGGGAATGACACCCGGCAGCTCGAAACGCTCCTGGAGGAGTACCCCAACGCGGAGGCCTGCGGCAGCGCCCTGTTGGGGCTTGCGCGCCTGCTCCTGGACAAGAAACCGGACCAAGCCCGCCAATACGCCCAGCGTTTCCTGGGCCGCTACCCGCAGTCGCCGCAGATGCCCGCCGTTACCGGGCTGCTGGCGGTGGCCTATGAGCGTTCCGGACTGCTCAGGCCGGCCAGGGACATTCTGCGGCGGCTGGCCAGCCGGCCCGAATTCGCAGGGAAGACACTGGCCTTTGATCCGCGGGTCCCGGATTCCGGCCAGGGCGCAGCCGGCGACGCGGCGCAGTGGGCGGTCAAGCAGCTTGCCGAGCCGCAGTTTCAGCGGCCCATTTCAGACGCCACCGCCTCCTTGGGCGACGGCAGGCTGAAGGAAGCGTGGACCAAGACGGCCGGCGAGCAGAGCGTGCCCCTCCTCACGGAGGGCCTTGTCCCGGCCGGCATGCGGCGCAACCTCTTCTACGTGGAGAACCAGTCCGAACTGGCGGTGCTTTCAGGCACTGACAAAGGGGAGGAACTGTGGCTGCCGCGGCCCAAACTGCCGGCCGATTGCATCCCCAAGCCGAATCTGGCGGACCCCAATCATTTCAGGCTGGCACCGCCCGGCCCGGTGGGTTTCTGGGCCGAGCACCTGCTGATTGTCGCGGGCAGACGGGAACTCATGGCCTATGACAGCCTGGAGAAAGGCAGGCTTGTCTGGCGCAAGGAACTCAAGTTCCCCGTGGTGCCGCCGCAGCAGCAGTGCTGGCTGCAAGTCTCCTCCGGGCGCCTGGTGATCGCCTATTCCGTCGGCGCGCTCAGCGTCGTGGACCCTGTCTCCGGGAAGGAACTCTGGACCCAGTCCGAAACCGCCTCCCTGCCGGCCTGCCCTGCGCTGGGCGAAGGCTTCGTAGCCGCCGCAGTGGAAGCCTGGCAACAGCAGCCGCGCCGCATCATCATCTACGACTTGGAAACCGGCGCGCGCCGCGCCGCCGTCGAAACCGGCAGCGCCCAGGGCCTGCTGCTGGCAGCCGCGGGCGACCGGCTGTACTTCGCCGTGGGCCGCGACGGGCTGAAAGCAGTGGATTCCGCCACGGGGAAGCTTCTCTGGGAGGAGCAGACGGGCGGCGTGGTCAGAACACTGAAGGCCACGATGGAGCTGGTGGTGGCCGTCACCGATAACCACCAGGTCGTCGCCTTCAGCACAGGCGGGGCCGCGGAGCGCAAGAAATGGTCGCCGGTGCTGCCGCTGGGCGCCACTGTCACCGGCGTGCATATTGACGGCGAGGACCTCTATGTCGTGGCGCAGGCGCTGCCACAGAAGCCGAAACTAATCGCTTTTTCCATCCCCAAGGAAGGCAAGATCCTCTGGGACGTGGAACTGGCGGCTGATCCTCTCAGTGCCTTGCCGCTGTGCGCGCAGACGGTCGCTTCCGGACATCTGGTGGTCACTGAGAGCAACTGGGACCCCAGCGGCGATAAGCCGTGCGCCGTGGCGGTGGTGGACCGCAGGACGGGCAAACTGACGACGAGCAAGTTCCTGAGCTCCGAACCGCTGCCGCAATTCAATGTGGAAAGCGCCCCGCTCCCGCCCTTCCGCGTGCAGGTCTTCGATGGCGGCATGGTCGTGACTGAGGCCCGCAGGCGCGTGGCCTATCTGGCGCAGGACGCCCGCAACCTGGATGAGTTGATCGCGGCCCTGGCCGAGCAGGCGGCCAAAAACCCCAACGACCTCGGCACGCGCGTGAATCTGGCCACGAAACGTTTTGAAAAGGGCGAGCGGGAAAAGGGCTTGCAGGAACTGAGCGCGCTGTTGAGCCAGCCGGCGCTGTCCGCCGAGGCCTTCGCGGACGTCTTCGCGGAGCTGGCGCGCCTGCGCAAGCAGCGGGCGGAAATGGAGAAACGCGCCTTCAGCTTCAGCAGGGTTGCGGACGGCTCCAAGTTGGAGGCCGCGCCGGCCGCCTGGGCCGGCGTGCCGGAGACGGTGCTCCGGGACTGGCGTGATGTGTACTTCCCCAGCGACGACCCCGCTGGGGGCGATGTCAAGAAGAGCAGTTGGGCCGGACCCGACGACCTGCGCGTCTCTTTCCGCGGCGCCTACGACGAGCAGAACCTCTACCTCCTTTTCGACGTGACCGATGACAAACACAAGAACGATGCCGCCGAGGCGAACTGCTGCGACCTCGGTGACAGTGTGAGGCTCCTCTTCGACATTGGCCGCGACGGCGGCGTGGGCTTCCGCGGCGAGGCCTTTGAAATGGGCGCGGGCCTCAGCGGCGGCAACGTGTTGTCCTGGCGCTGGGTTGAGCACGGCAAGTATCTCGCCGGCAACACGCCGCTGGAGCCGTGCCCCATAATCGTGCGCAACGAGGCGACAAAGCAGACTGTCTACAAGTTCACGCTGCCGCTGGCGTACCTGCGGCTGAAACCCGCGCCCGGCCTCCGGTTTGGTTTTTCCTTCGCCGTCAACGATCAGGATGAGGGCGAGGTGACGAAGAGCATGTGCGCCAGCCCCGGCGCGTTGCGCCCCGTCATCCCCGGCTTGTTCAGTGAAGGCGTGCTGGAGGAAAAGAAGTAGGACAAGCTTTCCAGCTTGTCCGGGCGAGCTGGAAAGCTTGCCCTACAACCGCAGTGGTTAGTGGTTAGGAGCAAAAGGAGAGAGTCTTCATGGCAGAGGAAGCCGCTGTAAACACCGAACGCGACCTGCAGGCCGTCGAGAAACTGAACGGCTGCTACCGCCAGATCAAGAGCGAACTGGGCAAGGTCATTGTCGGGCAGGATGGCGTGATTGACGAGCTGCTCATCGCCATGTTCGCTCGCGGCCACTGCATCCTGGAGGGCGTGCCCGGCCTGGCCAAGACGCTCCTGATCCACACGCTGGCCGACACGCTCAGCCTGAAGTTCAACCGCATCCAGTTCACCCCGGACCTGATGCCCTCGGACATCACCGGGACCGAAGTGATCCAGGAGAACCGGACCACCGGCTCGCGCGAGATGAAATTCCTCCACGGCCCGCTCTTCGCGAACGTGATCCTGGCCGACGAGATCAACCGCACCCCGCCCAAGACGCAGGCGGCGCTGCTCGAAGCCATGCAGGAGCACCAGGTCACCACCGGCGGCGTGCGGCGCAGGCTGGAGGAGCCGTTCTTCGTGCTGGCCACGCAGAACCCCATCGAGCAGGAGGGAACCTACCCGCTGCCCGAGGCGCAGCTCGACCGCTTCATGTTCAAAGTCCTGGTGGACTACCCGAGCGAGGAGGAAGAGTTCGAGATCGTGCGCCTGACCACCGCGCCCTTCATGCCCGAGCTGGTCAAGTCGCTGACGGCGCCGGAGATTATCGAGCTTCAGGAAATCGTCCGCCGCGTGCCCGTGGCCGACCACGTCATCCAATACGCGATGAAGCTGGTGCGCCTGACGCGCGTGAGCAAAGGCGGCACGCCCAAGTTCGTGGAGGACAATGTGAGCTGGGGCGCCGGGCCGCGCGCGAGCCAGTACCTGATCCTGGGCGGCAAGGCCCGCGCCATCCTGCAAGGGCGCTACTACGTTTCCACGGAAGACATCGCCGCCGTGTCGCCGCCTGTGCTGCGCCACCGCATCATCACCAACTTCAATGCCGAAGCCGAAGGCATCAGCAGCGACAAGATCGTGCAGGAACTGCTCAAGCACGTCCCGCGGCAGGAGAGCGAGAACCTGGCGGAGAAGAGCGTGGCGCAATTCACGGGGGCCGAGGCGAAGTGATTGCGGATTGGGGATTGCGGATTGCGGATTGTGGATTTCGATTGAAGGGCATGGGCGCGCGGGAGTTCATTATTAGGATATGAGCACCAAAGAGCCAATCAACCGGGTGCAAGAGGATAGGCCGGCGTATGGGGTCGGCGTGGCCGGAACGGTCACGTTCGATCTATCCGTCCTCGCTAAGGGAGAACAGCACATGGAGGACCTGTTAAAGAAGGCCGCAGTCGTTAGCCATGCGCTCAAGGAGGCTGGCGTGCCTCATGCAGTGATAGGAGGTCTTGCTGTCCGCGCGTACCTGGGGTCTGGGGGTGAGCCGCCTTCTCTCACCACTAGGGATCTCGACATCCTTTTGCGGCGCGCTGACATAGGGCGTGCTCGGCAGGCGCTTGAAGCCGTGGGGTTTATGTACCGTGAAGTTTTGGGGCTTCCAGCGTTCATACCACCAGGCATGAAGTACAGAGATGGTGTTCATGTGGTTTTGTCAGAAGAGAAAGTGAAGGCCGACAGCCTCTATCCCTGCCCCACATTCGCCCCCGAGGCGCTCCTGGATACGCAGGACGGTTTCACGTGCCTGGACCTGCGGAACCTGGTTTTTATGAAACTAACCAGTTTCCGTCCCAAGGACCAGTCACATCTGCAAGACCTGCTGGAGATGGGGCTGATCACTGCGGAGGTGCAAGCCAGCCTTCCCGCTGACTTGCAGACCAGGCTGCAACAGGTTGTGGAACAGAACCGCCGGGAGGGGAGAATATGAGCACAGCCAAGGAGGCCTCGAAGGAGCAATCCCCAAAAAACGGTACTGCTGCGGCGCGGCTAATAAGCGAGGCGTTAACGCAGGCCGCCATTCCTCACGCTGTCGTTGGCGGCCTGGCAGTCTTCGCCAACGTTTGGGAAGCAAGGAATGAGATTGCCCATACGCGCAACGACGTTGACCTTCTCCTGAACAGGGACGACATTGGGAAGGCCAAGACCATCATCGGGGGCCTCGGGTACAAATTTGAGCTTCTGTCTAAACTCTTGCGGAACCGCATGCCGAACCATTGGCATTACGTCAGGGCCATTGTTGCCGGGGAGAAGTTCGCGCCAAGCAGCTTCGACGAAGCTCCTGCCCTCAGTGAGGTCACCACCTTTCGATCGGTTCTTGGTTTCCAATGCTTGCGGGCTGCGCCGCTTCTGCAGATGAAGCTGTCGGCCTACAGGCATATTGATAAAGTCGATGTTCAGGACATGCTCGACGCCAAACTGATAACGCCGAAGGTCGCGCGCAGTCTGCCTGGCGATCTTTGCCTGCGGCTGCAGCACATGAAGGAAGTTACAAAAGAGGAGCGTCGGCGTTAGAAATGGAACTGGCACAGCCCAATGGCGTTTCTGTGATCTCCGCCCCGGCCAAGCCTCGCTGGCGGCTGCAATTCTCATTGCGCACGTTGGTCCTGCTGACCATCACCGCGGGCGCGCTGCTGCTGTTTGGGATGTCGTACCGCGAGACGCTAGCTCTGCGGGAGGAAACGAAGCGGCTGCGCGATGCGCTGGGTGTCCTGACAATCACAGATTCCAAGAAGGTGCATGTTGTCGCCGGCAGAACAGACGAGGACAAGGTTTGGAGATGGCGCGTGTTCTGTCCTGTTAAGAGCCAATTGAGGGTATATTATAAGTTTGATCAGATTGTTGATTCTCCTGCCAAAGGAAAAGAGACCAAGAATGGCTGCGAGAGCAGCGAAAGAAACGGCCACCTCCCTTCGCAGAATGATGCCGAACAACGCGATGGGGCCTTCGATGGTTCTAGCTCCCTGCACGAAGGGGAGACGACGCTAATTGCTGCTCTAGAGGAGTCTAGAGTCGGCAATTGGCAGCTTCATCTTTCCTTGAACGGTTCCTCGTTTGGTGGCGCCATCCCGATCGCTATGCAAGAGATGTTTGATGGGGGAAACTATGCTTTGGGATGCGACTTCCTTGAGGGTGTGCGCGGTACGATTGCCTTTGACCCCGGCAAAGTACATAATCTGCTCCACATGAGATGGTGGCATGAAAGCCATGCCTTCTTCTTGAAAGTCTGGATTGACGAAGAAAACCAGAACGGTCACCGACAGCCGAAGACAGCGGCTGGAGGAGCCGAGCCATGAAAGCCAAGGCCAAGAAGAGAACCCCGCGCCGTGCAGAACACTGGTACACGGTGATTTTCGAACCGGATAAGCCCGGCTACAATGCCTTCTGTCCTGCCCTGCCGGGCTGCCACTCCTGCGGCGATACGATTGAAGAAGCCATGAAGAACATCCAGGAGGCCGTCGAAGTGTACTGTGAGGATTTGGTCGCGGATGGGGAGCCCCTGCCTGTGGAGAACTACCTCATCACGAGGGTTTCGTTTAGCTGTGATCCAGAGAATGTGAAATAACCCATGCCCACCGAACTCTCAAAATACCTCGACCCCAAGACCCTGACCAAGATCAGCAACCTGGATCTCACGGCGCGCCTGATCGTCGAAGGCTACATCTCCGGCCAGCACAAGTCGCCCTACCACGGCTTCAGCGTCGAGTTCGCCGAACACCGCGAATACTCGCCCGGCGACGACCTGAAGCATCTGGACTGGAAGGTCTACGGCAAGACCGACCGCTTCTACGTCAAGCAGTACGAAGAAGAGACCAACCTGCGCAGCTACATCCTCTTTGACACCAGCGAGTCCATGAAGTACGCCTCGGCCGGCAACATCTCCAAGCTGGAATACGCCTGCTTCATCGCCGCGAGCCTGGCTTACCTGCTCATCCGCCAGCAGGATTCCGTGGGCCTGGTGCTCTTCGACAACAAGGTCAAGAAATTCGTGCCGGCCTCGGCCTCGCCCGCGCACCTGCGCCTCCTGCTGCACGAACTGGGGCAGCTCACCCCTGAAGAACGGACCGACACGGGCTCCATTTTTCACGACCTGGCCGAGCGCATCCAGCGCAAGGGCCTGGTCGTGATCCTCTCGGACCTCTTCGACGACCCGGAGAAACTGCTCTTCGGCTTGCAGCACTTCAGGCACAAGCGGCACGAAGTCATCGTCTTCCACATTCTCGATGAGTTCGAGACCACGTTCCCCTTCGGCAACATGACGCTCTTCCAAGGTTACGAGAAGTGGCCGGAGCTGCTCTGCGACCCGCGCGCCTTGCGCCTCGGCTACCTGGAGGAGTACCGCGCCTTCAGCGAGAAGATGAAACGCGGCTGCCGCAACAACAAAATTGACTTCGTGCCCATCAACACGAAGCATCCGCTGGATGTCGTCCTGAGCGCGTACCTGGCGACGAGGGCGAACTTCAGGCACAAGTGACGAGGGCGGGGAGCGGGGTTCGGGGAGCGTGGAGCGTGATTCGTGGTTCGTGGAGCGGGAGCGAGGGGCGTGTTGAGAGAATTGTGGAACGGTAGGACAGGCTTTCCAGCCTGTCCCGACAGCCTGGAGAGGCTGTCCTACTGAGAACGGAAAACTGACTAGGCAATGTGGCAATTCTTCACCAGTTTCTTTAGCAATCCCGCGCTGCTGGCGGGCACGGCGGCGGGCGCCATCCCGATCGTCATCCACCTGCTGAACCGCCAGCACTACAAGCGGGTGCTCTGGGCGGCGATGCACTGGTTGTGGGCCAGTTTCAAGAAATCGCGCCGGCGGCTGCGGCTGGAGCAGCTCATTCTGCTCGCCATCCGCACCCTGATCCTGATGCTGCTGGCCCTGGCGCTGGCCCGGCCGGTGCTTGAGGAAGGCGCCAGTTTGCTGACAGGCCGCTCAGTGGTGCATCGCGTCATCGTGCTGGACAACTCGTACTCCCTGGGCCAACTCGTCGCCGGCAGGCCCCTTTTCGAGAAAGCCAAGGAGCTGGCCTACGACCTGGCCGAGAAACTTTCCTTGGGCGACGACCTGGACGTCCTGCTGGCCAACAGCACCGGCGAGGAAGTGATCGGCACCAGCAACGCGGCCCGCCAGGACGTGCTCAACCAGATCAAGGCCGCCACGCTGAGCGACGGCGGCACGGACATGCCGCACGCCATCGCCGCCGCCTGCCGCGTGCTGAACAATTCCAAGTCCCGCTTCCGCCGTGAGATCATCGTCATCACCGACCAGACGCGCGTGGGCTGGGAGCGTCCCGACCATCAGCCGCGGCACGTCAGCGCCGACGACGAGAGCGCCATCGGCAAGGCCTTCAGCGACGCCCGCGGTCATCCGCACATCGCCGTCGTGCGCCTGCCCGGCGGCAGGGAAAGCGACAACCTGGCCGCCGCGGGCATCGAGATCGAGGAAAAGGTCGTCCCGGCGCGGGCGGACACCCAATTGTCCGCAACCGTCGTTAGTTTCTCGAGCGCCCCCGCCAAGAACGTGCGGCTCAAGCTGAAGGTGGACGGCGAGGAGACCGCGTCCGAGACCATTCCCACGCTCTCCGCCGACAAACCGGCGACGGTGCTGTTCCACTGTAGTTTTCCCGAGGCCGGCTCGCACGCCGTAGCGGTCGAACTGGAGGCGGATGCGCTGCCCGCGGACAACACCGCTTATCTGGCCCTGGACGTGGAAGACCAGATGCACGTCCTCTGCGTGGACGGCCAGCAGCGCGTGGGGCCCAACGCCAGCGAGCTGGATTACTTCCGCCAGGCGCTGTCGCCGTCCAAGACTGAAGAAGTCAAGGCCGGCAGAATGCCGCTCTTCCCTGAAGTCATCAGCGACAGCAGCTTCCCCGAGGCCAACCTGGACAACTATCGCCTGGTGGTGCTGGGCAACGTGGCTCTGGTCCCCAAGGAGAAAGTGCAGGCGCTGGTGAGTTTCGTGAAGCGCGGCGGCGCGCTGTGGATCTTCCTCGGCGACCGCGTGGATCCGGCGGTCTACAACCGCGACCTCGGTGCGCTGCTGCCCGTGGTCCTGGGCGAACTCGTGGGTTCCGGCGATCCCGACGGTCCCTTTGAAGCGCTCAGCGACAAGGAGATCAGCCATCCCGCGGTCGCCAAGTTCAAGGGCATCCGCGGCCTGCCGCTCTCGCATCTCCACGTTTTCCGCCGCTTCAAGTTTCTGCCGCCCGCGCAGGCGGACCCCAGCTTGCGCACTGTGCTCGCCTACGAGAACGGCGAAGCGGCCGCGGTGGAGAAGGCGCTGGGCCAGGCCGGCGGCCGCGTGCTGCTCATCGGCACCACCGCGAGCAAAGCGTGGAACAACTGGCCGGGCAAGAACCAGTACATGCCCCTCATGAACTTCCTGGCCCTGGACCTCATCCGGCCGGCCTACCTGGAGCGCAATCGCGTGGTCGGGGAACATTTCGTGCTGCAACTCCCCCGCCAGGACCTGGGCGCAGCGCGGCGTGAGGGCCTGCGGCTGGCTGGCCCCGGCGGCGAACTGGCCAGCATGGAGGTGGTCACGGAGGAGTCCCTGGCGGTAAGCGGCCCCGTGCACAGGGCCGGGATTTACACCGCCGAAGTCCCGGGCGAGAGGCGCCGCACTGTGCACTTTGCGGCCAATCGCAACATTGAGGAGTCCGACCTTTCGCCCATTGAAGACCCGGAAATTCTCGCCAATGTCCCGGCGGAAGGGGCCGCGGCGCGGCCCGAGCATGGGAGTTACTTTGGCAGCACGGTGAATCAGGCGGATTTCAAACTGGCCACGGACGAGCCCAAGGCGCTGCAGGAGGCCTTGCGCAAAGGCGGCGGCACGCGGGAAATCTGGCGGTGGCTGGCGTGGAGCGTGTTGGTGTTGTTGGCGCTCGAGTCGTTCCTGGCGAAACGCTTCGGGGAGTTCGCAGGATGAACAACATTAACCGCCAAGACGCCAAGAGCGCCAAGGACGCCAAGAGGAAAGAACCGGACAAGGAGACGGATGCATTGGCTTATGCCGTCATCGGGGCTGCAATCGAGGTCCATCGCTTGCTCGGTCCGGGGTATCTTGAATCCATGTATGAGGAAGCGCTTTGTCTTGAGCTTAGTTTAAGAAATATCCCCTTTGTCCGGCAAGTCAGTCTGCCGGTTGAATACAAAGGACAACAGATTGGGGAAGGCAGGTGTGATCTCCTTGTCGGCGACGTGCTGATTGTCGAGCTGAAAACTGTTGAGGCCCTTGCGCCGGTGCATACAGCTCAGGTGCTTTCCTACCTGAAGGCCACGCGAAAACATCTTGGGTTGCTGGTCAACTTCAATGTTCCCGTTTTGAAGGAAGGAATCAAACGTGTGGTTCTTTCCTGAAGTTTGTTTTTTTCTTGGCGTCCTTGGCGTCTTTTGGCGTCTTGGCGGTTAAGGAGTGGCCGTGCGTTCTTTTTTGTCGTGGCTCTTGAATATTGACCTGAAGTCCGCCGGGCCGGAGACGGAGTTGAGCCTGCGCTTGAACCGCCCGCTGGACGAGTGGCAGTATCTGCTGCTGGCGGTGCTGGTGATCGTCTACGTGGCCTGGATCTACCGGCGCGATGGCCGGGGCACGGCCTCGCCGTACCTGCGCGCGTTCCTGGGCCTGCTGCGGGCCGCGCTCCTCGTGCTGGCGATGTTCATCCTGCTGGAACCGGTCCTCCTGGCCACGCATACCGAGACCCGGCGGTCCGCGGTGCTGGTGCTCGTGGATGACAGTTTCTCCATGGACCTGGCGTTCGCGGATGCGGACGAGGCCCTGCGCAAACGCCTCCAGGCCGCCTTGCACGGCGGCACGGTCAGCTTGCGGACGCCGGACGGCAAGGTGGAGACCGTGGCCGCGCAGAAACTCACCCCGGCGCATTTCAAGCGGCTCACCCGGCTGGACGTGGTGAGCGGCGCGTTCCGCGCCGGGACGGAACAAGGCCGGGACTTCCTTGCCGTGCTCAAAGAACAGCACGACGTCAAGTTCTACTGTTTCTCGCGGCATATCTCCGCCAGCAATGACGAGGGCCAGGCGCTGGACCCCCTGCATCTCGCGCCCAGCAACCTGCGCGGCATGGAGACGCGTATTGGCGATTGCCTGCGCGAGGCGCTCAAGGAGATGCGCGGCCAGCCCCTGGCGGGCATCGTGCTTATCAGCGACGGGCGGCAGAATGCCGGCGAGGACGCCGTGCAGGCCGCGCAGGCCTGCAAGCTGCGCCACGTGCCGCTCTTTGCGGTCGGCGTGGGCGACCCGGCCGAACCCAAGGATTTCGAGGTCACCGTGGAAGGCCCCGACATGATCCTGCCCGACGACCAGAGCGAACTCACGGCGCTGGTGCGTTACAAGGGCTATACCGGCATTGCCTCGATAAAGGTCGAGATGTTCAACGGCGACAAGCTGCTCGCCACGGAGGACGTGAAGCTCGGCAAGCCGGGTGAGAAGACCCCGGTCCTCTTGCGCTTCAAGGAGGCCAAGCCGGGGAAGTACACGTACACCGTGCGCATTCCCGAGCAGGAAGGGGAACTCCGCACCGACAACAACGTAGCCACGCACAATTTTCAGGTGGTGGACAAGAAAGTGAAGGTGTTGTTCGTCGAGGGCCAGGACCTGCCCCGCTGGGAATACCGTTATCTCAGGAATGCGCTGCGCCGCGATCACACCACGGAAGCGGACATCCTGCTGGCCACCAGCGAGGGCACGTTCCTGTGGGACGGCACGGAGGGCAAGCAGCCGCTGGAGCAGTTCCCGATTACGAAGAAAGAAATCAGCGAATACGACGTCATCATTTTCGGCGATGTCAACCCGGTCATTTTCACCGGCGAGCAGATCAATCTGGTGCGCGACTTCGTGCGGGAAGGCGGCGGCTTCATCATGATTGCCGGGGAGCGTTACTCGCCGGGCGAATACACGCAGGGCGTCTGGCAGGAAATGCTCCCGGTGGTGCCCCAGCGGGCCGCGTTCCAGACCCCCGAAGGCGGCTTTCAGGAAGCCTTCCCCATGGAGTTGACCGCGGAGGGGCGCAAACTGGCCTGGACGCATCTGGACCCCGATGAGACCCTCAACCGCGAGATCTGGGAGAACCTGCCGCGGCTCTTCTGGTATTTCCCGGTCAAGCACAAGAAGGAACTGGCCACCACCATCGCCGTGCACCCCTTCGACAAGGACGAAAAGGGGAACAAGATGCCTCTGATCGCCACCATGCCCTACGGCAGCGGGCGCACGATGTACATTGGCGTGGACAGCCTGTGGCGCTGGCGCCGGGCCGTGGGCGACAGATACCACTACCGTTTCTACAACCAGGCCATCCGCCATCTCAGCATGGCCAAGCGCCTGGGCGGGCAGAAGCGCTTCTATCTGGGCGCCGACCGCAACGTCGTGGCCATCGGCGACCGCGTGGTCTTCAGCGCCGTGATCAAAGACGAGAACCACAAGGAACTGACCGCGGACAAAGCCCTGGTCCACGGGAAAACGCCCAAAGGGGAGGACTTCACCATCGAACTGGCGCGCTTGCGCGACCGGCCCGGCAACTACGAGGGCAACTACGTCCCGCTGCTGCAGGGCGATTACAGCGTGTGGCTGCGGGATGACGGGCAGCCGGAAGCCCGCCAGTCCGAGGTCTCGTTCAAGGTTGAGAAGCCGCAGCTCGAATACGAGAACCCGCGCCTGGACAAGGAGCTGTTGGAGAACCTGGGGCGGGCGGGCGGCGAGGGCGGCGCGTATTTCGACATTGAACGGCTGCAGGACGTGCCGGCCCAGATCCACCCCACGCGCCTGGAGATACCCCGCGAGACCGTGTTCGACCTGTGGGACAACTGGTTTGTGTTCGGCGTTTTCACTCTGTTCGTCACGCTGGAATGGGTCCTGCGCAAACGCGGGCGCATGATCTGAGATCGGGGAGCGGGGAGCGGGGTGCGGGGAGCGGGGTGCGGGGTGCGGGGAGCGGGGCGCGGGGCGCGGGGCGCGGGAAGCGGGAAGCGGGGAGCGGGGTGCGAGGTGCGGGAATCGAGGCAGAGACAATGAGAAGCAGAAGAGCAACCGTGGCAGCGGCATCCCGGACGGATGCGCCAATCGGCAATCCGCAATCTACGATCCCCGAACCCCGAACCCCGATCCCCGATCCCCGCTCCGCAATCCGCAATCGGAAGGCCGTGTACGGAGGCTCCTTCGATCCCGTCACTAACGGCCACATGTACATGATCCGCGAAGGCGCGCAGCTCTTCGACGAACTGGTCGTGGCCATCGGCGTCAACCCGGACAAACACGCCACCTTCAGCCTGGAAGAGCGGCTCGATTGCCTGAGGCAGTGCGTGCAGGGCATACCCAATGTCTCCCTGGACCACTTCACCAACATGTTCCTGGTGGACTATGCCAGGCGGACGGGCGCCCGCTACATCCTGCGCGGGATCCGCCACCCCAATGACTACGAATACGAACGCGGGATGCGCCATATCAACGCGGACCTGAATCCCCGCATCGGCACCGTCTTTCTGATTCCGCCCCGGAACATCAGTGAAGTCTCCTCCAGTTTCGTCAAAGGCCTGGTGGGCCCCACAGGCTGGGAACAGGTGGTGAAACGCTACCTGCCGCCGGCGGTTTACCGGCGCTTCCTGAGCCACTACCGGGACGGCAAGGTCAAACGCGAAAGCAGCGGGCTGAGAGATATGCCGGAGCGGGTGTGAGCACGCGCCAGTTGAAACCGCAGATAAACGCAGATAACGGCGAAGAGAGATAATCAAGCCGGGGCTGGCAGGCTGCGTGCCGCCGGGCGCGTTCGTATCCGGTTGTCTTCACTTTCTATTTTGGTAACCGTTCAGTCCGAGCCGCGACCGTAAGGGAGCGGACACTACCGCTTGCTAACGCGCGCGGCTCGGAGACTGAGCGGACACTACCGCTTGCTAACGCGCGCGGCTCGGAGACTGAACGGTTACCTGTTTTGTCTTACTCCTTCTGCTGCTGTGCCTGCAAGAGCACGATCATGGTCCGCAGGCCCTGCCGCGCTTCCGCGGCTTTCTCGTCCGGCAACCACTCCGGCACAGGCGCGCGGAACAGCGCTGCCCCGCCGTCGGGAATGATCACCGTGCACAGGATATCCTGGCTGTGGCCGGTTGGCGTCTGGATTCTGCCTGGCGGCGGCGGCACGGCCGGCGCCCCTTCCTTAGCTTCGGCCCCAGGGCCAAGGGCAGCGGGGTTAGCGTCGGTGCGCGAGAAACTCAGCCGCGACTCGATCATCAGTTGATTGGGCGCGTCCGCCCCGCCAGTCCCGCCCACGATCAACGGCTTCACGTCGGCGACGGCCCCCGCTATGTGCGACTTCACGACCGGCTCGATCAGCACACCGTTGACGTTGTAGTCCGCCACGAAAGCCCGCTCCACGCCGCCAAAGCCACTGGAGCGCTGCCCGTTGAGGCAGCTCAGGCGCACGCAAGCCAGGTCGCGGGAGCCTTCCCGAGCAATCAGATCCAGGACCTTCTCAGCCTCCTTCGCGCCCAGTACTTGCGGCAAAGCTTCGCCTATGGCTGTCTTCAGCGTGTCAGAATTCACCACGGCCCAACGCGCCGTCACCAGCACGGGCCGGCGCGCCGTCTTGAGAAGCCCCCCCAGTAACCGCTCTATTGTCCCCAACACTTCCGGCCTCTGCATCACGAGCAGTTTGCCGCCCCACTCCTGAATCGAAGTGGCTGGGTCGGCGAAATCCGCTGGCATCATTTTGTCTCTGATCATCGTGGCCAAATCATCGCCGGCCTCGCCGCCGGGCACCTCAGCCGGCCGAACACGAGGAGCGACTTGCGTCTCAGGCCCGGCGTCGTTAGTGCCCAAGCCCCACGACCTCTCGCCGGGAAAATCGGCGAGCGCCCGCGTGATGTCGCGTACATCGAAGATATGCAGCTTCACGGTCTCATCAAGGCGATCCCTACGCGATGTCACGAAGAGCAGTGAGTTGTAAGGGACTATGGCTGCGTTGCCAGCCCGCAGGATCAGTCCCAGCACCTGGTCAGCCTTGACGTCCACCACTTCCAGTGTCACCGGCTCTCCCCAGCCCTGCAGACCGTGCAGATCGAGAGCCATTGGAATGTTCGTCTGCCCCGAAAAAGCCTCTATAGCATTACTGAATGGCATCTCCACCCACGCTATGCTCAGGTGCTTCTCCAGCCTCTTCCTCAGGCCATCGGGCATTTCCTTGGGGTGCTTCAACGCCACTTCCTCCGCTGGTCCCGGTACAATCAGCGGCCGGCAGCACAGCAGCACCAGCAATTCGCGGCCTGGCACCAGACCATCCTTGCCGCTGAAGGGCGCACTGAGTGTTACGCACTTGCCGGCGGGCAGCACCAGCTCCTGCAAAATGCGGCTGCGGCCCAGGACAGGCAACTGCATCCGCGCAGGGCCGAAAGCCGGAAGCACGCCGCCGCTGCTGTTGGGAACCTTGCTTGGCGCCAGGGGACCCGTGGCCGCTGCGCCGTGCAGCACCACGACATTTTCCGGCACTCCGATCAACTCAGTGTGCGCCAGGCGCAGCGTCACGGAGACCAGCGACGCATCGTCGCTCAGGGCCGGCCTGAAAGACACCACAGTGCCGGTCAGGAGGGCGTTCGCTTTGCGGTCGAAGCTTTTGCCGGCCATCTCGTATTCGCACAGCAGATGCTGAGTCTTGAGGTCCTCCAAGAGGCCCAACTGCGCGCTGTGAACTACGCTCGCCCCATTGAAGACTTGAGCGGCGGCGCCTGCCTTCGCCAGATTTTCCAGTTCGGCGATGCCGGCGTTATCGAGCAGCGGCGCGGCGACATTGCGCTTGGCGGCTTCGCGGCGGATGCGGTCCACATCGGTGCTCTTGACCGCAAAAGCACGAACTTCCACGCTAACCTGGCGCCCTTGGCGGGAACGGAGGGTGGCCAGAAATTGTTGCACGAGAGCGTGGACCTCTGGCCGCTGCATCGCGCACAGCAGGCCGTCGCGCACCTCAATGGCTGTTCCCAGGGCTGGGTCCCAGGACTCTGGCCGGATCCGGTTGCGGATCAGGTCGGCAATGAAGGTGAGCGGCGCCGTGACAGGGGGCGCGAGAGCCGGGACCACGCCGGCAGCCGCCTCGTTGCGGAAGGGCGAGTAGAGCCCGCCGGGCGGGGGAAAATCCGGCGGGACGATCAAGAGGTCGTTCACGGGATACATGCAGAGCGTCACCTTGGAATCGGGCACCGATTCCACCTCGACGACGCCCGGCCGGAGGCCGTAATGCAGACCGGCGCTCTCGCAGAGCATGTCCAGGATGTCTATCGCTCTGGCACCAATCAGCCTCATGTTCAGGTGCTTCTCGAACTGGCGGCAATCGTCCGCGCGCTCGATGATCCTTAGGGTAGACTTGGGGCGGTTGCTGAGCAGGGCCTTCAGTGCCTTTCGGACGGTCATATCCGCCCAGTCCACCTCCACGCGCTCTTCGAGCTCGGCCCGCAGGGCAGCGATGGCGGCCTTGTCCTTGTCCTCCGCCGGCGGCTCGCCGCACAGCGCCGCGCCGTTGGGAAGAAGGAGTACCGCAGTCAGGGCGCACAAGCTGTTGGGGCGCATGGTCAGCCCTCCTCATCTGGGATAAGGGACCATAATACCCCGCTCGTGGTGCTTGGTCAATACACGCTTGCCCACTTAAGAGGAGCACAACCTGGTTTGGAAAGGCGGGAAAGATGAAGGGGCGAAGGGCGCGGTCAAGGTCACAAGCCTTGACATTGTCCAAGCGAATCAAGTAAAGGGGGGTGCATGTCAGTAAATGCGTGGCTCAGTAAATGCGTGGCCCAGAGCGTACCGCGGGCGTCCCGCCCGCCTTCGTCCTCGCGCCCTGCCAGCCTGCCACGAGCGGGCGGGACGCCCGCGGTACATTTGCTGACATGCACCCAGTAAAGGGGCCCCGGAACTTAATTTGTTGATTTTTGGGCTTATCTTTTTTACAATTGGGCCGATGACAATTATGGTTGGTGTCGGCGCAGCGCAACTCTTGAGGAGGGTGCGGTCATGACCATTTCCCCACTTGCCAATCGTGTCGCGGGACTGGGACTGTTCGCGGGAACCGGAATTGCGTTGCGGAACCTCCCGCAAGATACGTACCAGGATCTCTATCATCAGGTGCGCAGCAGTTTCAATGCTCTGAAGGCCCATCTGGGGGTGCAGCCTGCGGCTCTGCTCAAGGAGACGGTCGAATCGCGTTTCATGGCCGCGTACAAAGCGCAGATCACGTATGCGGGTTCGACCAGCAGCAAGTCCACAGGCTCCACAACGAGGCAAGGGGCCTCAAACAACTACACCCTTGACTACAACCTACGTGCGGAGTCAGAGGCGAAGTCCACTCTGGATTCGGTCAGTGCCACCAAGACGGCCAGCAACGTCAACGGGGCCAAGCAAACCACTCTGGTCGGCCAGGAGAAGCAGGTCGCCACTGACACAAAAGACTTCCTCGACAGGAACGCCAAGACTGCTGTTACGGTGGATGTTGCGAAGAAGGGGGGCGCCACTGTAAAGGAAACCAATATCGCCACCCAGGCAACGCAGACGGAAACCCGCAAGGGTGAAACCGAGGCGCTCACCAATACGCAGAAACTGACGATCACAGAGAAGAAGGGGCAACCGGACACTGTAGCCACCGCTGATCAAACCGTGGCGGAGCAGACGAACAGCGACTGGAAACAGAACACCTTAAGTGCCGGGACGCAAAAGATTGTCGAAGAGACGAGCACCGGGAGTATCAACGTCCGTGGTCTGCAAGCGAAGGAGACCAACTACAATGCCACCGACACCACCAAGGCTAACACGACGGTTGATACCCAGGCCCACACTGACTATGCGGCGCAAATCACCAACCTGAACACCAAGGGCGATGTCACATCCCAACGCGCGGTGCACACCACTGCCGATACGACTCAAGCTCAAAATATCGCCACTAACGATGTGAAGACGGACAAGATAACCACCATCCAGGCGGCAGCAGGCAAACAGAGCGTTACCGGCGCCGTTGAAAAACGGACCGATACGCTGAACCAAACCGCACAAGCCACAACCACCACCTTGAACACGGCCCTCAATCCGGATGGGACGCCTATACGGACTCAGCAGACTGTGGTTAATTCACAGACCAACGTGACTGGCCAGAGCACTCTGGAGGTTGCACGCCTGGTGGCCAAAGGCCCGCAAGGCGTGGAAGGCGTTGGGGGCACGCTTGGGCACAGCGAGAGCGACACCACTACCAATGTGCAGACCACCGCGCCCAACGGCGCGGTCACCGATCAGCAGGTTGAGCGCAATATCACTACCGACACGAACTCGGCATGGCAGGGCGCAATCAAGGAGCAGGATAATGGAGCAAACAAGTCCTTCAAGGTCTCAGATCTGAACATTGCCGGCCAGCAGACACAGGACGTTACCACAGCAGGCGGCAAACAGGTCCAGGTCAATACGCAGGCAGCCAGCGCCAAAGAGATCAGCGGTAACGTTGACTACACTGCCCAGACCGGCGCTGCGAACACTGCCAGCGCGCCTAAGGCGACCGTGGCTGTCAACTTTGGTACGTACACGGGCTTGGCCAGCGGCTTCACGTTTGACTCCGGGACGGTAAACTTCAGCCTTTCCTTCCAGTCAGCCCAGGAGACCGGCCAGCAAACCGTTAAGACCGCCCAGAATGGCGCGACAGCCCAGGTCACCGGCCAAGCGGGCCAGTTGACGGATGCCACAATAACCGGAACGATGACTTCGACGGTGAACGACCAAGGCCAGCGCGTCATCCAGGTCCAGGCCTCCTATAGCTCAGAAGGGGACAAGTTCGCAGTTGACAATAACGGTGTGCGGCAGGACGCGGCTGTAGGGGCGCAGAACACTGAAGTAGACTTTAGCGGGCAAGTCGTCATTTCCCAGAACGGGAACACCAAGAATATCACGAGCCAAGTGGAAGTGGACAAAGTGCAGCAAAGCGACGCAGCAGGAACCGGGATGGCTGCCGTTAAGACTGCTGTGGCCCAAAACGACCCGTTGAGTGCCGCCTTTACCTACGACCCCCGTGGGTTCTTCGCTTTCAATCTGGGCTTTGCCACTATGAATATGTCGGTGCGCGCATAGCCGTTGTCGGTAGGACAGCCTTTCCAGGCTGTCCGGACAGGCTGGAAAGCCTGTCCTACCTTCGACAGGCTAGAAAGCCTGTCCTACCTTCGACAGGTTAGAAAGCCTGTCCTACCTTCTACAGGCTGGAAAGCCTGTCCTACCTTCGACAGGCTGGAAAGCCTGTCCTACCTTCGACAGGCTTGAAAGCCTGTCCTACCTTCGACAGGCTGGAAAGCCTGTCCTACCTTCGACAGGCTGGAAAGCCTGTCCTACCTTCGACAGGCTGGAAAGCCTGTCCTACCTTTCTGCGAGCTTCTCTTGGATGGCTGAGAGCAAGGCCGTTTCGGTCTTCGGCACTAATGCCCAATAGCTTTGAGCACTCTCCCTATCCCCATTGTAATAATGGCACATTCCCAGATTGAAATACAGCAAAGGCGTATCCAGTCCTGCTGTTCGGCTCTGCTCAAAACAAGCGATAGCCTTGCCAAACTCCTTGGATTCGAGAAACACGAGGCCCAGGTTGTAATGGGCCAGAGCATTGTCTGGAGCGAGCTCCAGCGTCTTCATCAATTCCCCTCTGGCCTCAGCCAGTCTATTCTGCCGCATATAAACCAGCGCCAGGTTCAGGTGCGCATCAGAGTAATTCTCGTCCAGCTCCAGGGCACGGCGAAATGATTCCTCAGCTTCACTTAGCCTGTCACCCTCAAGATACAGCAGCCCCAGATTATAGTGCGCCACCGGATACCGGCTGGACAAAGCAATGGATTGCTCAAACTCTCTGATCGCCTTAGCGCTCTGGTTCAACTGGCGATAGACAGTCCCCAGATTGCTATGGGCGACGCAGTTCTCGGGGTTCACCTCTTGCAGGGACAACAACATCCTCTCTGCTTCGTGGAACAAACCCCGGGCGAAATAGTAAGAGGCCAAGCTTCCCAGGGCCTCTTGGGACCGAGGGTTCACAGCCAACAAGCGTTGCCAGTAGTCAACCGCTCGATCCGAAACGCCTAGTTGCATGTAGGCCAAGGCCAGGTTATGCAGCGACACCTCAAGATTGGGGTTGAGTTCTATGCTCCTGGTCCATCCGCCCATCGCAAGTTCCCATTGGCCAAGCCTGGCGAAAGCATTGCCCAGATTGAGGTGCGCCAAGGGGTTGTTGGGGTTGCTGTGAACCGCTTGCTTGAGCAGGTCCAGGGCTTCTGCCTGCCGGCCTTCCTGAAACAACTGCTCTATCTGGGGCGCGGATGTTTCTTCCATGACTTGGTCTTTCTACACGTGCTATCGCTCATATCATCCCTGATCGCCAGGCTATGTCAAGCCCCGTAAGTCAACCGACACCGTATGGGGTGCATGTCAGTAAATGTACCGCGGGCGTCCCGCCCGCTCGTGGCAGGCTGGCAGAATCCGAGGGCAAAGGCGGGCGGGACGCCCGCGGTACGCTCTGCCTCGTGCATTTACTGA
>JBEKKG010000008.1:0-26626 GCA_050010835.1 Planctomycetota bacterium | reverse complement strand
GCCTGCCAGGAGGCGCAAGCGGTTCTTCAGCAGCACGATGTTGGGGGCGGTGAGCAGCAGATAACCGCCAGGTTGGATGGCGCCGCGCAGGCGTTCCAGGAACTGGCGGGGGCTGGCGATGTGGTGCAGCAGCATCAAGGCTACGATGCCGTCGAACCGCGTGCCGAAATCGGGCAGGCCGGCGTCAAGATCCGCTTTGAGTGCGCGTTCCGGGGGGGCGCCGAGGTGGTCCAGCGCGGTCTGGGAGATGTCCACGGCATACATGTCGTAGCCGGCCTTGTGCAGGGTCCAAAAGAGGTGGCCGCCGCCGGGGCCGAGTTCCAGTATCTTGCGCGGCGGCGGCAGCAGGCGGGTGAGCAGCGCAAACTCCCGTTTCCGGTCCCGAAGGGGCCTGTCCAGCGGCCTTGTTTTCCAATAGGCTTCGTAGTCGCTGATGCCGAATTGATGCATGAGCTTGAGTGTAAGCTTCGCACGGCTCAAAAGCAAGCGTGAGACTAAGTTGGTTGCGGCGTGGGGCGGTTAAGATAAACTAGGGGAAATGGCGCCGGTGGTGAAAGCAGATTGCTTAGGGGATTCACACACGTGAATGACTCGTTGGGGGACTTGCGCCACAAGCGCGCCACGCTTGCCTTTGTCTTGCTCTTCCTTCTCGTGGCGGGCGTCTGGTGCGGCCTATTCACCACCGCCTGGTTTGAGAGCCCCGATGCGTACGAGTATGCGCAAATGGGCAGGGAGATCGTGCGCGGTCATGGCATGTGCACAAAGGAGCTGTTCCCCAGGCATATCCCCTACCTTCAGGAGCAGGGCCTGCTCAACCGGGAGCACCTCCCCAACCTGCACCGCTTTCCTTTGCCAACTCTTGGCAACGCCTTGGCGCAACTGTTCGTCGCCGATCCGGTCAAGGCCTCTGTGTTGCAGTCCGGTTTATGGTTTCTGATCAGCATACCGTTGTTCTTTCTGTTGGTCCGCGGTCTTGTTGATCCGGCCCTCGCCTTCGTGTGTACGGTCCTCTATGTGTTGCGTCCGGGTATCTGGGCGTCCAGTTATAATGGGATGTCGGAATCCCTGGCCTGCCTGTTTCTGTTGCTGTTGTCTTACGTGTTGCTGAAGCCCCAGGCCTCCGTCTGGAAATACATTGGCGTGGGAGTATCGGGCGCCTTGCTCTTTCTGGCCAGGACGCCGTTCGCTTACGCCATCGTCATTGCGCTCGTCTACCTGGGTGCCACCACACCGAAGCCGGAACGCTTCCGTGCGCTCGCCTGGAGCGCCGGCGCCTTCGTCCTCGCCATGTCTCCCTGGATGGTCCGCAACGCATGTCTGACGGGCAATCCGCTGTTTTCATTTAACAATTCTAGAGGGCTGCTGATTTTTGCTCCCAACACATTCTTTTCGGACCTGGAAATGCAATTGCACGCGCCTGTGGGACTGCTTGCCGTGCTGCGCGAACACGGCTTCAGCATCCTGGCCAAGTTCTTCGGCAATCTGGCGGGCGGCACTCTGCGCTTCCACCCGGCCGTGGGCCAGTGCCTCCTCTTTGTGCTCGCGGTCATCGTCCTGTCACGAATGCTCAAGCACAGGCAGGCTTCCCCTCAGTATGAACGTTTTAAGTGGGTGATCGTAGCACTCGTCGCAGCCAACGTACTGGTGGTGAGTCTGGTGGGCACGCAAGTCCGTTATGCCATCCCCCTGCAACCGCTGCTGGTCATCGTCGTGGTTCAGGAGTTATTCGTGGTCCTGGAGCGCCGGTGCGGGGTGCTCGCCCGGCGCTTTGCGCTGTTTGTTCTCCTCGCCGCCGGAGGTGCTTGTTTTGCAGCCAACATAGTCCATGCGCCTAAGAGCAAGTCGGGCCAGGCCTGCAAGCGGTTGAGCGAAATAGTCGAGGCCAAGAGCGTGGTCGCGTCGGATGTCTCCTATAAGACCGCGCTCTTCTGCGACGTGCTGTCTGTCCGTCTGCCACACCATCCCGCCGAGTTGCTGGAGATAGCGGAGCGGTATCTGCCCATAGACTACGTGGTGCTGAGTCCCCGCATGCTCATGGTCAAGCCGGATACGGAGCGCTCAGGGGAGTACTACCGAAGCTACAGGGAATACGCCGCGTTCGCCAAGTCGGATGAGTTCTTGAGAAGTTTCCAATTGTTTGAGGAGCTTCCTGAAGGCTGGCTCTTGTACAAAAGGCGGCCGCCCTCGGACGAGGGTGTGCGGCCCGCCGTGCGCTGAGCCGCGCGACGGATGAGGCAAGCGCAGCGCTTGGAGACCTGAAAGGTGAATGACTCGTTGGGGGACTTGCGCAACAAGCGCGCCACCCTTGCCTTTGTCTTATTCTTCCTTCTCGTGGCGGGCGTCTGGTGCGGCCTGTTCACCACCGCCTGGTTTCAGAACTCCGATTCACACGCTTATGCGCAAATGGGCAGGGAGATCGTGCGCGGTCATGGCCTGTCCACCAAGGAGCTATTCCCCAGGAATATCCCCTATCTTCAGGAGAAGGGCCTGCTCAACCGGGAACACGTCCCCAATCTAAGCCGCTATCCTTTGCCGACTCTGGCCAACGCCCTGGCGCAACTGTTCGTCGCCGACCCGGTCAAAGCCTCCGTGGTGCAGTGCGGCTTATGGTTTCTGCTCAGCATCCCGCTGCTCTTTCTTCTGGCCCGCGGTCTTATTGGCCCGGTCCTCGCCTTCGTGTGCACGGTCCTTTATGTGTCGCAGCCGGAGAGTGTGGAGCATCAAGCCGTCTGGGGGTACAGTTATAATGGGATGTCGGAGTCCCTGGCCGGCCTGTTGCTGCTGCTGTTGTCTTACGTGTTGCTGAAGCCCCAGGTCTGCGTCTGGAAATACATGGGCCTGGGAGTAGCGGGCGCCTTGCTCTGCCTCGCCAGGACGCAATTCGCTTATGCCATCGTCATTGCGCTCGTCTACCTGGGTGCCACCACACCGCGGCCGGAACGCTTCCGCGCGCTGGCCTGGAGCGCCGGCGCCTTCGTCCTCGGCATGGCCCCCTGGATGGTCCGCAACGCGTGTCTGACGGGCAATCCGCTGTTCTCTTTTCACAATACGAGGGCGCTGGTGATGTATACGCACCACACTTTTCTTTCGGACCTGGAAATGCAATTGCACGCGCCAGTGGGCCTGTGGGCCGTGCTGCGCGAACACTGGTTCGGCATCCTGGCCAAGTTCTTCGGCTATCTGGCCAGCCACACTCTGAGCTTCCACCCGGCCGTGGGCCAGAGCCTTCTCTTTGTGCTCGCGGTCATCGTCCTGTCACGAGTGTGCAGGCACAGGCGGACCACGCCGCAGTATGAGCGTTTCAAGTGGGTGGTTGCGGCGCTGGCCGGGGCCAACGTGCTGATGGTCTGTCTGGTGACCCCGCAGTCCCGTTTCACTATTCCGCTGCACGCGTTGTTGATCCTCGTCGTGGTTCAAGAGTTCTTCGTGGTCCTGGAGTGCTGGTGCGGCCCGCGCGCCCGGCGCTGGGCGCTGCTCCTGATCCTGCTCGCCGGGAGCGCGGGCTTTGCCTGGAACGCGCTGGACATGCCCAGGGACAAAGAGGAACTGGTGTGCAAACGCTTGAGCAAGATACTTGACGCCCGGAGCGTGGTCGTGTCGGAGTTCTCCAGCCAGATCGCGCTCCGCAACGACGTCCTGGCCATCCGGCTGCCTTTTCATCCCGCCGACCTGCTTGAGATAGACGAGCGCTACATCCCCATAGATTACCTGGTGCTCAGCCGCCAGCTCGGTCCCATCCCGGATACGCAGCCCCCACCGTCCGGCCTCAAAGGCTACAGAGAATACCGCCAGTTCGTCAAGTCGGCTGAGTTCCTGAGCAGGTTCGAGTTGTCTGAGGAACTTCCCGAGGGGTGGCTCTTGTACAAGAGGCGGCTTGGAGCCGCAGATGAACGCAGATGAACACAGAGGGGATTGTGAATTTTCGATTTTCGATTGCACCACCAGACGCGCTAAAATCGAAAATCCAAAATTCGTCCTCTGCGTTGAATGAGTGGTGAGAAACACGGACTGACATTCTCATGGCAAAACTGACTCTGGAACTGCTGGGCACTGGCGCCTCCACCGGCGTGCCGGAAATCGGCTGTCCCTGTGCCGTTTGCACCTCAACTGACCCGTTGAACAAGCGTTTGCGTTCCTCGGCGCTGGTGCGCAGCGCCGCCGTTGGAGGCCAAGCGGCCACGGCCGTGGTGCTGGACACGCCGCCCGACTTCCACACGCAAATGCTGCGCGCGCAAGTCAAGCGCCTGGACGCGGTGCTGCTCACTCACGGGCACGCCGACCACATCGCCGGCCTCGACGACGTGCGCCGCTACAACATCATGCAGCGCGAGCGGCTGGACTGCTGGGCCACGCCTGAGACCCTGGCCGTGGTGCAGCGCGGCTTCGGTTACGCCTTCACTGCCGATGCCGACAACCTGCGCAAGGGCCTGCCCTGCCTGCGCCCGCGGCCGCTGGCGTTCGGGGAAACGTTTTCTGTGGGCGGCCTGCGCTTCGAAACGCTGGCTATGGACCACGTGCTCTGCCTGACCACGGGTTTGCTCATCTCCACCGCCGGCAGTCCCACGCTGGCGTACTGCATTGACGTGAAGCGTTTCCCGCCGGAAAGTCTGGCGCGGCTGAAAGGCGTCCATACCCTGGTGCTGGACATGTTGCGCGAAGCCCCCCACCCCACGCATTTGAACCTGCGGGAAGCGCTGGAGGTGGTCGAACGCGTGGCTCCGGAGCGCGTGTATTTCGCCCACATCGCGCACGAGGTTGAACACCGCCAGTTCGAAGCCCGCCTGCCGCCCCATGTGCGGCTGGCCTATGACGGCCTGGTCGTGGAATTGGGATGACCAGGAGACAGAGAATCCGCTCTGGCGTCCAGCGCTGAAAAATAGACAATAACATGGATGCGCTGTCCAGAGCGAGAGTCAGAGGCTTTATGTGGCGCAGGCTGTCCAGCCTGCTCCCCACGCCATCTGTTGGGCGCCTGCCTGGCGGCCGTGTGTTTGTTTGTGCCGGGCTGCGTCGAGGAAGAGGCGATCCCGCGCGAAACGCGCGCGGCCATTAACGCCGGCTGGACCTTCTTCGCGGTCTCGGAATTTGATCGTGCGGAAGCGGCATTCAACCAGGCTGCGGCCAGCGCGGCGCCGGGTTCGCGCGAGCACGTGCAGGCGCGTTTCGGGTTGGCGAATGCCTATCAGCACCGCAAGCCCACAGCCAAGACCGCCGAGGCCAAGGCGGTCTATGAGGAGCTGGCAGGGCAGGACAAAGGCGGCGAGATGGGCGGCTGGAGCGCTCTGGCGCTGGCCCGCATTGACCACCTGAAGCTCTACGATGTCGAACGCGAAGGCGGCATCACCGAGACCACGGCCAGCGATTATCAATTCGTGGCCATCATCCTTCTTGCGGTGGTCGTGGCGATGGGCTGCGCCTTTTTCATGAAAGAGAAGTATCGCCTGGCCGGCCTGATTGTGCTCATCGCGGTCCTGGTGGGCGGGCTCAAGCTCGCCAACTGGGCTAGGTCCAGGGCCGCCGCGGCCGGCGGCCCTGTGAAGGCGGTGGCCAATTTGCCCAAGAACGAGGAACTGGCCGAGGTCCGCAAGAAATACCAGCGCGTGATGGATGAGTTTCCCAAGACGCAGGCCAGCGAAGAAGCGGCCGTCTTCTACGGCGCGACAATGATCGAACTGCTCACTGAAGAGCGGGTCAAGGAAGGGATCGAGTACCTGAAGAAGTGGGCCGTGGAACACCCCGGCAGCCCCTGCCTCAGCGCTGCGTACGGCATGATGGCCAACGGTTACGAGATGCTCGGCCTGCGCAAAGAGCAGTTGCAGGCGCTGATCGAGTCCGACGACTGCAATAAGAACGAGTCAGCGGACCGGGCCGGGACGTATTTCCGCATTGCCAGCGTCGCGGAGCGGTGTGCGGGGGAACCGGAGCTGGCCCGCAAATACTTCACGCTCTTCCTGCGAAAGTATCCGACAGACCAACGGGTCTTCTGGTGCAAGCGCGGACTCAAGCGCCTTGAGGGCGCGAGTGGTTCCCCTCTCCCCTCGCGGGAGGGGTCAGGGGGAGGGCCTGCTCAATGAGCGCCTCCGAACGCGAGAACACCATCAGCCGCGCCTGGCGCGGCTTCAGCCGGCGCTTCAGCAAGCGCACGCAAACCGAGCGCCTGCTTGGTGCAGGCGCAAAGACTTCGGGCTGGGAGAAGTTCGCCAACCGCCTGGCCATAGCGCTGCTCCTCGGCACATTCTTGTTGTCTTTGGCGCACGCGATGCTGAGGAGCACGAGGACCACCGAGTCCGGGGGCAAGGAAGTCATCACGCTGGCACACTGGCAGCTTGAACCTGGCGTGCGCGACGGTCTCAACTTCGTCGCCGAGAAGTACAACGAAATGCGCAAGGCGCGCGGCGAGCCGGAGATCATCTTCAAGCAGCTTCCCATCACGGAGAAGGGCTACGGGCAGTGGGTCACAACGCAACTCATGGGCGGCACGGCGCCGGACCTGATCGAAATGGGCTTGGGCCTGCCCTGGGCCGTCTGGATCAACTACCGCGCCCGCTATTTTGTGCCTGTCACGCAGGAGATCATGAGGCCTAATCCGTACAACCAGGGTGCCTTCTTCATGTATGACGGCAAGCTGACGCCGGGCGAGCAGGTTCCCTGGAAGGAAACCTACATTGACGCCATGGGCAACCCCATCTACGAATTGCAGGAATACTATGACATTGGCCTCTCCACTTTCGGCTGCCGCCTGTTCTACAACGCGGAACTGCTGAAGAAACTGACCGGCGAACTGGCCCAGGCCGGGAAGTGGCCGCGCGCCCTGGATGCCCCGCCCGACGATTTGCGCGAGTTCCTGCAACTCTGTGATGCCATACATGAACTGAAGGACGAGCGGGGGCGGAATTACATGCCCATCGCGGCCAGTGGCTATGGGTGTCACACCATGTGGGGCCAGATCCTGGAGCCGTTGACAGGCTTGGTGCAGGATGACGTGGATGAGAACATGGACGGCTGGTCGGCCAATGATGAGACCTTTTTCACGATCCTGCAGGGCCGGGTGAAATTCGATGACCCACGCATCCTCAAGGTCATGGGCCTGACACGCGAAGTGAGCAAGCGCTTCCAGCAAGGTTGGAAGGGCCTCAGCCGCGATGACGCCGTGGGGTTTTTCATCCAGCGGCGGTCCCTGTTCATCTCCACCGGTTCCTGGGACGGCATGTATCTGAAGGCGCAAGCCGAAACGGCGCCGGTCCCATTCGAGGTCAAGATTGCCCAATACCCCACGGTTTCCCCCAAGGACCCCGAGTGGGCGGAACTGGGCCTGGGCAGGAACAGCGAATGGCGCGGGACGGCCTTCCCTTTCGGGCTGACCAAGAACTGCAAACACCCCGACCTCGTGCTGGATTTCCTGCGCTTTGCCTCCTCACAGAAGATAAACGAGGAACTCAATCGCGTGATCGGCTGGATTCCCGCGGTCCAAGGCGCCAAGCCCAGCGAATTCCTGGCGGCCTTTGCGCCCAACATTGACGGCCCGCGCAAGGGCTGGGACCTGGTCCTGGGAGGCAGGACGCAGACTATCTTTGATCAGGTCAACCCCCTGGTGCAGTTGGGCCAGGATGAGAAGGGCCAGCCCTTCACCGAAAAGGAGTGGGCCGTGCGCATGCAGAACGACTGGATCCCCGCGGCGGTCGCGGACTTCGAACAACGCGATGAGGTCGAGCGCGATTTCCTCAAATCCAAGGAGAGCACTGCCGCGCTGCTGCGCGCCAAGATGATTCTCGGCGCCGGCACCGCCCAGGGAGACTACTACCAGAAGCGCTACCTGGGTTACCTGGGCGAGCCGGTGGATTCGCCGCGGCGCATCGCCCGCTGGCAGTTCCGTTTGCGCGAGGCCCGGCAGAAGGGGTTGGTGCCATGAGAGGCGAAAAACTCTCGCTGGGCCGCGCCCGCTACCACTGGCAGCTCTATCTCTTCATTCTGCCCTGCGTGCTCTTTGTCGGTCTGTTCATGTACTATCCCGTCGTCAACGGCGTCTACCATAGCCTGTATTTTTGGAACGGCGGGGATGTCGAGCGCTTCTACGGTTTCCGGAACTTCTTTCGGCTCTTCACCATCACGCCCGCGTTCTGGGACTCCTTTGCCAATGCGCTCATTCTCGGCGTCGCCAACATCTTCAAAATGGCCCCGGCGATCGTCACCGCCGTGTGCCTGCACCGGGTGAAGAACGAGCGCCTGCAATTCCTCTATCGGGCGTTGTTCGTGGTGCCTATGGTAGTCCCGTTCGCGGTCGTCGTCCTGTTGTGGAAGCAAGCTTTCTACGAACCCACCCAGGGCGTGGTCAATCAGGTCCTGAAAGGCACCGGCCTGCTGAACGGCCTGGTGTGGGTCAGCAGCCAGGCCGGCGAGCTGAAAGCGCTGCTGGTGCCGGACCTGTTCGCCGCGGGCGGGGTGCAATCCTGGCTCATCGGCGCCGCGGTGGGCGCGGCATTGATCTACCTCTTCTGTCTGGTTTTTGCCAACAAGGACTATGGGCGCGCAGGCCTGCTCGGCTATCTGGTCGGTCTCGGCGCGCTGGCAGGCGGATTTCTCGGGGCGCATATTATTCGCGGGGTTGGGGGCTGCGTGGTTGGCGGCCTGGCTGGGGTGCTGCTGGCGGGCGCGCTGGTGTACCGCGCCGCGCAAAGGCTGGCCGGGGTTCGCGATCTGGCGCCCAAGGACAGGCTGGCCACAGGCCTGTTGTGTGCCGTCGTGGGCGCCGCCGGCCTGGGGTTGATCGTTGAATGTACCAGGGGCTTCTTCGGCTGGCTGGCACCGCTCTTCCCGCCCGGCGAGACTCCCGCGTGGCTGGGCACCCCCAAGCTGTGCATGATCGCGCTGATTATGTGGGGCTTCCCTTGGGTCGGCTCCTTCAGCGTCCTGGTGTATCTGGCCACCTTGCAGCAAATCGGGCGGGAGATTTACGAGGCGGCCGAGGTGGACGGCGCCGACTGGTTCCATAAGTTCCGCTACATCGAAATGCCCATGATCGTCAAACAAATCCGCGTGATGATGATCCTGGTGATCGTGGGCTCCATCAACGACGCCGGGATGGTTATGCTCATGGGCGGCATTGAGGGCGGGCCGGGCGGCGTGGTGCAAGTCCCCGCACTCTTCATGTTCCGCGAGGCCTTCCTGTCCCAGGCGATGGGCGTCGCCTGTGCGATCGGCCTGGTGATGTTCACCATCATCGTGCTCATGACCAAGATCAACGATTGGCTGGTCAAGCCGGGGGAATAACGGACGAGGGGCCCCTGGGAGCGCCGGCGTCCCGCCGGCCCTTGGGGTAAGAGGCGAGGGGGCGCAGGGCGAGTCATGGTGGTTGAGGAACAAGAACAAGAGCTTTACCGCGAGCGGCCCGAGGACCGTCCCTGGCCGCTCACGTTGCGCCTGGGCAAGCATGCCGTGGTGCTTGGCGTGCTCCTCTTCGCGCTCTTCCCTTTCTACATGATGCTGGCCATCAGCCTGAAGACCAACGCGCAATTCTATTCCAATCCCTTCTCGCTTAGCCCGCCTTTCCACTGGGAGAACTGGGTCGGCGGCGTGCCGGGGCGTTTCCCCGGAGCGTGGGACATCGTGCGCGAGTCGCTCGCCAACACGCTGCTGGTGTCCATCTCCGCGACGGCGCTGGGCGTTGCGGGCGCGCTGGCCGGCGCCTACTTCTTCGCGCGCTACAAGATGCCCTGCGCCGACCTGCTGTGGGCCTTGCTGGTGCTGCTGCTGATGATGCCCACCATCGCCAACCTGGTGCCGCTCTTCGTGCTGCTCAAGCATTTGTCTCTGCTCAACACTCTGTGGGCGCTCATTCTCGTCGGCGCGGCGGGGACACAGGTCTTCAACATCTTCATCCTGCGCAGCTTCGTGGAGCAGATTCCCAATGACCTCTTCGAAGCCGCCGAAATTGACGGCGCCTCGCACTTCCAGCAGTTCTGGAAGATCGTTGTGCCGTTGAGCGGCCCCATCACCGGCACCATCGCCGTGACCAGTTTCCTGGCGGCCTGGAACGACTTTATCCTGCCGCTGGTCGTGATCCGCGATCCGGACCTTTACACCGTGAGCGTCTGCCTGCTGCGCCTGGATGGCGAGTATCTGAGATATTGGGGGGCGCTGATGGCGGGCTTCGCCATCTCCAGCATCCCCGTGGTTATTCTCTTCGTCTTCACCATGCGCCTGTTCATCCGGGGGATGACGGAAGGGGCGGTGAAGGGGTAAATCGCGCTATCCGCCCCCCGCTCACCTTGCCTTGTCCCCGGCTTGCTCTTTGACCGGGCTCACTTCCACTCCTTTCCCCAATTCCGCTCCGCCAAACGTTCCCACAACCGCCTCATTGATGACCAGAGTGTACCGTTTTTCCGGCGCCGCGCCCCTCAGCATCAGCACAGGCTTGCGCGGCCAATCGAAGGGGCTGGACAACTTCAGCGCGAGCTTGTCGCCGGCAAGCTGGCACTCGGTCAAATCCAAGCCGTTGACGCCCACGCCGCGTTGCGCCGCGACGTCCACGATGGCATCGCGCAGGAAGTCCTCTTCCATTTCGATGCCCGCCATGCCGCTGCCGTAGCCCCAATGGAAACTGCTGACGCCGGCCTTGTTGCCGTAGCCTTCGTGTGCCCAGTTCTCCGAGGGCGAAATGGGGAACTGCGCGCGCAAGGCGGCCACGCCGCGCTCCAGGTACTCCACCTTGCCCGTCGCGCGGTAGTAGTCGAGCAGAATGTTCCCGCACTGGCTCTGCCGCGCGTCCGACCATTCGGCGTCCGAGTTCTGCGTGGTGAAGCCGCCCAGGAGCATCGTCGGACAAGTCAAGCCTTGCAGCACCGGGTTCGTCCAGCACTGCTGGTAGAGCAGCAGGTAGTCGAGCAGGCACTCGCCCTTCTCCAGATAGGCTTTGTCCTCCGTGACGCGCCAGGCTTGCAGATAAGCCGCGGTGCTCTGGGTCAGCGCCAGGTTGTTGGCCGGCCAGAGCGCCGCGCGTTGATCGAAGGCAATGCCGCGCGGACTGCAACTCCAGAACGTCTCGAAGTCGTACCATTTCCTCAAGGGGATGACTTCCTTTTCGAGGAAGGCCAGCCCTCGTTTCGCGGCCGCGAGGTACTCGGGGTCCTTCTCCTGCTCATAGAGTTGCAGCAGGAAGAGCGTGACCGGGCCGGTCTCGGCCAGGACGATGGCCGACTTGTCCTTGAGCACCGAGCCATCCTCTTTGAAGAAAGTCGGGAACATGCCATCGGGCTGCTGGCGGGAAATGAGAAAACGCGCGAGCTTCTGGCAGCGCGGCAGAATGTCTTCCGCGCCGGGGAGTTGCGCCGCGCGCCATTTGAGCAGCCAGTAGCCGGTCCAGCTCATGTCATAGCCCAGGTAGCCTTCGCGTGTGCTGCCTCCGCAGCCGTCGCCCGCGGCCCACTGGACCCCCTGTTTGTCGTCCACCGCGGCGATGCACTTGAAGGCGCCGTCCACGCCCGGGGTGTTGAGGGCCAGAGTCACCGTCTGGGCCGCGAGTTTCAGCAACTCGTCTTTCCCTGTCCGCCGCGCATACAAGGCCATGCCGAACGAAGTGCGCAAGGTGTTGAACCACGCGGAGAGATAGACCGAGTTGGGGAAGAGGCGCCGCGTGCGCACGCCGCCGCCTGTCTTCCCGTTGGGCAGCGGAATGGCGACCCATTCCTGCGGCGACATCTTCTCCCACACAGCCGCGCGATAGTCTTCCCACAACTGCAGCTTCCGGTCTGCCGTGCCCACCTGCTGCCGGGCGGCGTGAGCTTGTTGCGCGCGCCCGAAGCGCGCCCAGTGCAAGCGCACCGCTTCGCGGAAAGCCTGCGCCGGCTCAGCAGTGGCTGTAATCAGCAGATAGTACGAATTCTCCACCACGCCCTGCGGCTTCCACTTGCGCAAGGGATCCTCGGCATAGACCGAATGGCGCACGCGCTTGGCCGGCACGAATCCCACGGTCAAGTCGGGGCCGACAGGCTTGTCCGGCTCAAAAAAGTGGTCGAACGGGCCGCCCGGCACGTCCAAGTCCAGAGCGTGGTTGCAGAGCTGCAGCTTTTCGCGGTCCAGCGCCGCCAGGTCTGGCACAATGCCGAAGGCGAGTCTTGCCTCCTGCACCAGGATCAGCGGTGCTTTGTACTGCGCGTCGGGGTTGAACCCGCCCACCGACGGCGAAAAAGTCCAGTCAGGTTGCCGGACGAACCGGAAGCGTTCGCAGAAGGCATGGATTTCATGCTCTCCGTGCGCCTCCAATCGGGTCGTGACGTGGACCCAAGGCCCGTCCTCCACGAGGCTGATCTTCCGCAGAACCTTTTGCCCGCTGATATCCAATTCCTCTGTGAGCGCCCCCTCTGCAACAGTCACACTTTGGGCGGAGCCAATGAAAAAGGAACTTCCCGTGATGGTGAGACCGACGGTGCCGACGCTCAACCCTTCAGCCACAGCCACCTCCACCCAGTCTTCGCCTGCCCGCGCCAGATACCTCTCGCGAAGATTCCCGTCTGGGACCGCAGCTTTTACGATCTCAGCTTCCACGCAGACGTACTTGCCGCGCAGCACCGCCTTTTTCCCAGGCTCTTGGTTCATCTCTGCTCTAGCTCCGCCCGCCAAAACGGCCATCACTGCCCAGAACAACAAGCCTTGCCTGCGCTCTAACCGGAACCACATTGTAGGCCCTCCTGCATTGTCCGAATGCCAGTCCTGTATACACTGGAGGTAAACGTTTGGTCTCCGAGCCGCGCGCGTAAGCAAGCGGCAGTGTCCGCTCCCTTACGGTCGCGGCTCGGACTGAACAGTTACCACTGGAGTATTCGGCAAGAGTCAAGAGACAAGCGGGGTGTCTCTGGAACTCGGGTGGATGTCGCCGGGTGCGGATGTAGCGCAGGCTTCTAGCCTGCTGTATCGCCGACTTCCAGTCGGCAGGGATTGCATTGCTCTGCGCGTCCAGAGAGCAATGCGACGTTCTGCGGGCTGGAAGCCCGCGATACAGTCCCGACAGGTCGGGAGAAGTCTGCGCTACATTCAGCGATATGCATCCCTGTAACTCCCCGCCTGAAGTGTCCTCGACCGCCCCGTTTTCCCTGGTATCGAGCCCGTCATATTTCGGCAAGTGCAGTAGGTCTAATATGTTATGAGATGCGGACCAGTACGGAAGGCAGTCAATTTTTGCAACGTTTTGAACCATTTTGTCGCATGATTGCTCACTTTCTGCATAGTGTTTGCAGCCCTCTTGCACACAGATTGAACCGTTTTGCCAACGAACTGGCTCCAACTGGCGCAAGATACAAAAGCTAAACATATCGAAACACGAGGCGGGGACGGGTTGCCAACCCGCCCTACGCCCAACCTCCATAGGGCAGAGATGCGTCATGGTTCCTTGAATTCCCCTGCGTACTTTGTGGTGTTCTTTTCTCACGCCTTCATGAAACTCCTGAAACATCGGGCGAAATGAGGTGCACGTAACTCATGTATAGCACGTTAGAACACCATCATTTCAGCCTTATTTTAGCGCTATTTACATGCTATTCCAGTGCTGTTTCCATGCCATGAGCACGCCAGTTTTTGAAGCGCGGACGACCGGAGTTTCTCAACACAGAGGACGCAGAGGAACCCAGAGGTGGTTAATACGAAAGGATTTACTGATGTTTCCATTTATCCGCTCTCCCCGTGTCCCAGTTTCTCCGTGTCATTTTGACCTGGCATCTCCATGCCAGACCACCTATCTTGCAAACTACATGCCACTATAATCCAATAATCGTGTGGCGCATCGTTGTCAGGGTTAAAATCCAAGAAACTGGAAAGGCAGGGTGGGGCGGGTTGCCAACCCGCCCTACGCCCCAAACGGCAAAGAGGCGCTGGTGCTCCTTGAATCCCGCATTTCCGGCTGTAGCGCAGACTTCCAGTCTGCTGTGTCGCGGGCTTCCAGCCCGCAGAACGTCCTTTTGTGCTCTGGACGCACATGGTAATGCAGGCTCTGCCGACTGGAAGTCGGCGATACAGCAGGCTGGAAGCCTGCGCTACGCCGCGTACGCCGCATCCGGTGACATGCACCCGGAAGAGGGAATGAGGCTCATGGGAAACCGCGAAACCGCGGGAAACCGCGGGACAGAGCCGCGTTCACGGCGATAACCACAAACGAACGCGGCTCTGTCCCACAATCTCCCACGATCTCCCAGCCATGACTTTGCCACCAGCCCGCAAAGTTCTACGTTAGAGCCGCGAGTTGATAACTGACGGGACGATAGTGCGGCTTGGGAATGCGCTTGCCTTCCGCGCGCGCTGCCTTCAGCCACGCTGCCTTCGCAGTCTGCACCTCGCGCAAGGCCTCTTCCGGCGTCGCGCCGAACGCGGAACAATACGCCAAGTCTGGGATGTCGGCAATGTATCCGCCGTCTTCTGCGCTGTAGAAAATGTTGATGTGGTAGTCTTTCATGGGCTCACCCTCTCAAGGACACGCGGCCTCGTCGAAAGACAAACAGGCTGGGTTGCGCAGCGCGCGTTCCAGAAGTCTCCTGGCTTTCACGACCCTCCCCTTGTCAGAACATTACACCGGCTCTTGACCTGCGGCAAGTGGCCACTGCCCTGCCCCCCGTGCTTATCGTGCCGCTGAGAGGGGCGCGGCCCTTCTCAGACCCGCCCCGTTATGGGTAACAGAACAAAGGACACAGGGTCAAAAGTCCAGCGCGCACCGGAAGCCGACATGGGAACTCCGGTAACCAGGATCGTCCCTGTGTCGGTTGGCCGCGCGGCACTCCTCCGGGCCTCTACCCCACTCACCGCCGCGCAGCACACGCCCTCCGCCCTTGGCCGCGCCTTTAGGGTCAAGGGTCGGAAGCTCGGTGTCGTACTTGCCGCCGAAGTAGTCTTGTACCCACTCCCAAACATTGCCGTGCATGTCGTACAGACCCCAGGCGTTGGGCTTCTTCTGCCCCACGGCGTTCGTGCGGTCCCCTGAGTTCTTCGTGAACCACCCGGCCTGCTCCAGGTCTGAAACGTTGTCGCCAGTGTAGAACTTCGTCGTTGTGCCCGCCCGGCAGGCATATTCCCATTCCGCCTCAGCCGGCAGCCGTACAGTTCCGTTTCTCTGTGTCTCTGTGCCTCTGTGGTTTGCAGTTGCCTTCTTGCAGAACTCCTGCGCGTCGTCCCATGACACAGTCTCCACCGGGTTCTTCGGTGCTTTGAAATTTGCTGGATTCTTGCCCATCACAGCCTCATATTGCTCCTGCGTCACCAAGAACTTCCCGATGTAGAACGCTTTGCTGATCTTCACCTTGTGGACAGGCTTCTCGTCCGGCCCGCCATCGTCCGACCCCATCATGAACTCGCCCGCCGGGATGAGGACGAAGTCCATCTTCACGCCGGCGCCGAGGTCGAGCGACAGTTCCTTCGGCAGCGCGGCGGCGTCGGGCTGCGCTGCGCCCAGGGGCTTGCCGTCGGGGCCGAGTTCGCGGAGCCAGAGGTCCTTCATCCTAAGTTCTGTGGCACCTCCATAAGCGCGTATGGCCAGGAATGCGGCCCCACGAGGCGCCTTCACTGTAGCCGTTATTAGCGGTTTCCCTTCGGCCTCCACACTCGCCCCGTCACCTGCGACGCGCACATTAAACTGCTGCCAATTGTCTTTCGACAGGCCTTTCGAGCCTGAATTCGCCAGAATTGTGCCCTCTGGACCCAGGATGTGGACACCGCCGCTCAAATGGAACTTCACGCCTATCCCCGGCTTGTTGTTGTCATCGGTTAGCTCGATGACCCCGACGCCAGCTATTTCAGCGCGCAGCAGTCTTATCAGGCCCCTAAGCTCAAACGCGGTGCTTGTGAGCGGGCGTCGTGCCTTGGCAGTGTTCTCAAAGATGAGCGAACCGTCCTCGGCTCGCGGCTTGCCGCCTTGCACGTTCCACCCCGTCAGGTCCCGCCCATTGAAGATGCACGTCCAGCCCTCCTTGTCCTTCTGGCCGACTTCCAGACGGTTCGGGGCAAGCTCGCGGTACTCGATGCTCTGGAGGCGCAGCGTCCCGTCCGCCACGTAGAACTGAATGGAGGCTTGTGAGGACGGTGGACCCAGTACTTTGAACTTGAGGGCCTCGCCGTTCACCGACGCTGAAACATCGGTGCCGCGGCGCAGCACAAGCAACTCCTGCTGCCTTCCCGCCAGGGCCTGTAAGTGCGGCTTGTTGAGCGTTCCCTCCAAGTGGATCCCTGCGCCGCCGGCAAAGGTAATGATGTTCATGTACGTGCAGTCAGCCGCCTCGAATCGAACGCGGACCTCTCCGTCGCCGAATTGCGTTTTCGTCATGCACGAGGCATTTCCGGACGCGTTAACGATAGCCCCATTTTCCACTCGCCAGGTGCCCTTCCGGTTATCTGACAAACAATCCAGCGTCTTCCCGTCGAAGATCGGCTTCCACGGGCGGTCCGCGCCGGTAGCCGCCTTTGCCGCCAGTTCCGCGTCCACCTTCTTCCAGAACTCCGCCACGGGCATGCCGTTGATTGTCTCCAGCGTCTTGATGGAGCGCAGGATGGCGGCGTCACGTTCGGGAACAAAATCGCAATGCAGTTCCCTCAATGGCAAGCTCTTAAGCGGCGAAAGATTGCGCACGTTTGTGCGATAGCATTTCAGGATTTCCAGCGGCATGCCGATCAGCGGCGCAAGATCGCTCACTTGCGTCTTTTGGAGGGCAAGAGCCCTCAGTGGCATGCCTTTGAGCGGTGAAAGATCGCACACGCGCGTGTCTGCGCAATCGAACATTTGAAGCGACATGCCCACCACCGGGGATAGGTCTGCCAAAGGCGCATCCTTGTCGTCACCAATGCAGTACAATCTCTTCAGGCGTGGAAACGCACGCACGGACGCGATGTTGGTCACCTTGGGCACCCAGATCGAGAGTTCGACAACTTCGCCGCCTTCGATGGCGCGCCCCGACTTCCCATCATACCCCGGATTCATCTCTTTCAACTTCTTCACCACCTCCTCGACCTGCTTCTCCGCCGGCAACCCCTGCACCATCTTGATCCATGCGTCCGTCACGCCGGTTTCAGGTTTCGGGTTTGGGGTTGCTGGTGGCACGGCGGCGGGCGCGCCGCCGCCCGGCAAGTCCAGGGCGGAACGGAAGCCTCCAAGAGTGTGCCGGTGGCGGCGGGCGGCGCGACAACCGTCTGGGCCATCAAGCCAGCTACCGCCGCGCAGCACACGGTCTCCTCCGTTGTCAGGCCCTTTCGGATCAACGGACGGCGACTCGGCGTAGTACTTGTCGTTGAAGTAGTCTTGTACCCACTCCCACTCGTTGCCGTGCATGTCATACAGACCCCAGGCGTTGGGAGCCTTCTGCCCGACGGGATGAGTCTTACCTCCCGAATTGCCGTTAAACCAGCCGGCGTTTTCGAGTTCCTTGTCCTGGTCACCAGTGTAGAACCTCGCCGTTGTGCCCGCCCGACAGGCGTATTCCCATTCCGCCTCCGTTGGCAAGCGCACTGCCTTCCCCGTCTTCTGACTCACCATCCTGCAGAACTCCTGCCCCTCGAGCCATGACACATGCTCTACCGGCCTCTTCTGGCCCTTGAACGTTGAAGGATTCTTGCCCATCACGGCCTGGTATTGCTCTTGCGTAACCAGGTACTTCCCCATGTAGAAGGGTTTGCTGATCTTCACCTCGTGGACGGGCTTCTCTTCCGGCCTCGCCTCCGCGTCGTGCGCGCCCATCATGAACTCCCCCGCCGGCACCAGCACCATGTCCATCTCCACCCCGCCGCCCAGATCGAGCGCGATTTCCTTGGGCAACTCTTCCGCTTTCGCCACGGCAGGCTCAACCGTGGCCGGGATCGGCGTTGGGGGTTCGGGCTTCGCCGTTTCAGTGTTGCTGTTTCCTTCGGATTTCGGATTTTCAGTTTCGGATTTGTTCAAGGCCAGCCCGACGATGAGCGCCAGCAATCCCAGCCCCAACACGCCGGCCCCGATGTACAGCCGCTTGCGCGAAGAGGCTATGGGCCTCAGTTCCACCAGCGGCACATCGTCGGCAGCACGGCGGCCCGTCCGGCGCCGCTCGACGGGTTGCTGCTCCCGCGTGTCGCGCGCCGCTTCCGAGCCGCGCGCGTGAGCAAGCGGTACCGCTCCCTTACGGTCGCGGCTCGGATCCGAGCCGCGCGCGTGAGCAAGCGGAACGGGCGGGCGGGACGCCCGCGGTACGCGCGCCACGGCCACGCTGGACTTCCCCACGTCTATTGCCTGCGATGACGGCAGCTTGCCTTGCGCGACTTCCTCCAAGTCCGCGAGGAGTTCCGCGCAGTTGGCGTAGCGGTCGTTGGGATCCTTGGCCATCATCCGCATGATGACCTGGACGACGCCATCGGGGATGTCGGGGACGATGTCCTGCGGGTTCGGCAACTCCTCGGTGAGGTGCTTGTTCAGGATGGCCAGCGCCGTCGAAGCCTGGAAGGGGGTTTGGCCGGTCAGCAGATGGTACAGCGTCGCGCCGAGAGAATAGACGTCCGTGCGGCCGTCAATGCCCTTGTCCCCCCTGGCTTGCTCGGGGCTGATGTAGTGCGGCGTGCCCACTATGGCGCCGCTCTGCGTGTAGAAGGACTGTTCTTCGCCGCTGATGTTCTTCGACAGGCCGAGATCCAGGATTTTGGCGACGAAGCCCTCTGGGAGCGCCGGCGTCCCGCCGGCTTCGGGCGTGGCCGGCGAGACGCCGGCGCTCCCAGTGGCCGGCGAGACGCCGGCGCTCCCAGTGGCCGGCGGGACGCCGGCGCTCCCAATAGGCGCACAGATAAAGATGTTCGCCGGCTTGATGTCGCGGTGGATGACGCCGTGGTCATGAGCGTGCTTAAGGCCGCGGGCAACCTGGGCGGCAATCTCGAGGCCAGAGTCCCACGGCAGGCGCTGCTGGCGCTTGAGCACACGATCCAGCGTCTCGCCCTCGCAATACTCCATAGCGTAGTAATGCGTGCCGGCATCCTCGCCGACGTTGTACGCCACGACGATGTTGGCGTGATTGAGCTTGCCGGTGGATTGGGCCTCGCGGCGGAAGCGGGTCAGAAACTCGCGCTCATCGGAATACTTCTTCGGCAAGACCTTGACGGCGACTTTGCGCCCGGCCATCGTGTCTTCGGCGAGATAAACGGCGCCCATGCCGCCTTCGCCGAGTTTTTTCAATAGCTTGTAGGGGCCAAGCTGCTGGAGACCGCCGGCCTGCTCGGCCTGGAGTTTCCGCTCGATGTTCTCGCGGATGGCCGGCGTGACGAGGCCCTGCCGGACGAGCACCTCGGCCAGAGAGAGCGGAGTGTCCCGCGCCGCGGCCGCGGCCTGTTCGGCGCGGGCCGCCTCGAGCTGCTCGAAGGTCGCGCCCCCAAGCTGCTGCACGGCGTGCGCAAAGGCTTCGTCAGAGATGCTGCCCGCCATAGCGCCCCTCTTCCATCGTTCCGATGGCGGCACTTATACAACGCCGGGGATGAAATGGCAATGTACGCAGTAGATTTAGGATGACCGAGGCAGCGCTTCAGGGTTCATACCAACGGGTGTTCCTGGAGGCGGCTGTGGGCGGCTTGAAGCGGCGGTGGCTGTTGGCTTTTGGCATCGCTCTGGCAGTGCTTGTCTGGGTGGCTTCCACGCGGGGCACGGCGCGGCTTGAGCTTCGGGCTGAACAGGGCCTGGTCTTGCGGGTTGCGCCGGGCACTCACGGTGATCCGGGGCCGGCGTATATCGTGGGAGCGGAGTCCGATCCCGAAGGCTCAAGGTTCACCAGCGCGGACTTCTTCATAGACGGGCCTGGCGCCTGGCGGGTTTACTTCGATCGCCGGGACAATGCCAACTGCCACTTCCTGGAGCGCAGCGGCGACACAGTTTCCCTGGGGCTGACAGAAGCGGGTGTAGAGCAGGTCCTGGCGACGGGCAAACTCCCTCCCCCTACCCCCTCCCGCGAGGGGAGGGGGAACACAGAATTGCGCCTGGCGCGGCATGGGTCTTACATCGGGCTGTTTCAGCAAGGCAAGGTCATCACTGCCGCCTTTGACGACCGCCTGTGCGGAGGCAGCGCAGGTTTCCGCATGGCCTCGGGCGGGCCGGCGATAACGCTCAAGGTGGAGCCGCGCGAGGACATCCACTTCAGCGACGACTTCATGATCTCCGATGCCAAGGGCGCGCAATGGCGGGGCAACGGCACGCCCCAAGGCGGCGATTTCGCGGTGAAGTCTCTGCGCCATCCGTTGTTGAGCGCCAATGCTTTCAACTACATGGGCGCGGGCAGCAACGTCTATTCCGTGGCCGGGCAGCCCTGGTGGGACCGGTACAGCTATGAAGCCTCGGTGCGCGGCCCGGCCGGCGGCCGTATTGGCTTGGTCTTCGCCTTTCAGGATGAGAAAAACTACGGACTGTTCCGCTGGAGCGCCCGGAAACTGGCTGCTGACGGGACGACCGTGGTGGAAGCAGGGAAGCGCGAGCTTGTGCGGGTGCGGGGCGGAACGGAAGAAGTGCTGGCCAGCGCCCCCGGCGGGTATGCGCCGGATCAGTGGTATGCGGCCCAGTTGCTGCTGACTTATGCCCGCGTCCAGGTCTGCGTGGACGGCCATAGCTTGCTGGAGGCGTCGGACCCTTATCTGGCCGCGGGTGGCGCGGGGGTCTGGTGCGACGTGCCGCTCCCCGCGGCCCTGGCGCCGGAGCCCAAGGCGCAGGCCTTCGCGGAGAACAGCCTGGACGCTCTGATGCGCCAGCACGCGGTCTTCGACGACGTGCGCATCAATACGCTGGAGGGTTTCGATGACGATTTCCGCGTGCCCGGGCCTTTGGCAGGCGGTTGGATGGTGGGGCCCGGCGACTGGGTCGTCAGCGCGGACCAGAGCGGCAACGGCTGCGGCGTGGGTAGCGCCGGCGTCCCCGCCGGCATCCTCCAGGTCCTGCCCCAGGCAGGTTCCACCAAGGCGCTCATCGGCGACCGCCGCTGGGCGCAATATGAGGTGGAGGCGGACGTGCAGCCGGGCAACGGCGGCGCGGGCCTGGTTTTCCTGCACCGCGACGAGAACAACTACTACAGCGCCACCGTGGAGAAGGGCCTGTTCAAACTGAATTGCGTGGCGGATGGGCAGGCAACGGTTGTGGACAGCGCGCCGTTGGAGGAGGCCGGCCTGTCCATGCGCCTCAGAGTTTCCATCAAGCACGGCCATGTGCGTGCGACGGCGAACCCTCCCCCTGCCCCCTCCCGCGAGGGGAGGGGGAATACAGGCGCCGCCCTCTCCGGCGAGGGGAGGGGGAATACAGGCGCCGCCGTGGAGACGTTCGTCGGCGGCGCGCTGCTGAGGGGCCGCGCCGGTCTCGTGGCCTTCGCGGGGCGGCGGGGCGCGCCCTGTGTGTTCAAGCATTTTCGCCTGGGCTTCCTGCCCGAACGGGAGCCGCTGGTGACGACCAATGCCGTCTTCGAAGACGAGGCGAGCATGAGCCAGTGGACCAGCCCGACCGGGGAATGGCATACCCCCAAGGGGCCCGCGCAGTTCGACGGCAGACCCGTGAACATGCTTTGGCACTGCTGCCAGTTTCCGGGCGACGTGGAAGTGGGGGTGGAACCGCGGGAGTTTGCTGACAAGGAGCCGAATTTCGACCTGGCGCTCTCCGTCTCCAAGGACGGCCAGGGGAGGAACAACGGCTACGTGTTGCGCTACAAGTGCGGACAGCTTGGGGACAGCAGCAGCCGCTCCAGCGTCCTTCAGCTCCTGCGCCAGGGCGAGCTGAAATGCGAGAAGGCGCTGGCCGAGGACCCGCGCCAACTGGCGAGCGTGGCCCTGCGCCGCTGCGGCAAATACGTGGTGGGGCTGGTTGACGGGCGCGCGGCGATTCAGTGCCGGGACGACCAGCCGCTGACAGGCAACAAGGTGGCCTACTACACGCGGGGCGTGGCCTTGCGCTCCGAGGCCACCAAGATCGCCAGCGACAATTTCCGCAACGACCTCTTCTCGGCCGCGCCCACGGCCTGGCGCACGGCGGGGGTCGTGGTGGCCGAGGTGACCAACCGCTGGCAGTGCGACCCGCGCTGGTCTTTCTTTTCCCTGAAGAATGACCTGAGCAGGGTGAAGGAGGGGCTGGCGGCTGCGCTGTGGAGCAAGTACTTCTATCCCGGCGACGTGACGCTGGAGTTCTTCGTCGGCAACAAAATGGAGGTGGCGCGCGGCAAGCCCTACGTCTACGTGCGGGACATCAATGTGACCATCGCTTCCGACGGCTCCAACCTGGCGAAAGGGTACACATTCATGTGGGGCGCCCACGGCAACACGGGTTCGGTGATCCTGCGCGATGGCGTGGAGGTGAAGCGCAGCGGGGAGCGCATCGAGACAGACACGACTTTTCACAACGGCTGGTACGTTTACAGAGTCGAGAAACAGGGCGGCCGGCTGACGTTCCGCGTGGTGGATACCGTTTACGGCAAGGTCCATTGTGAACTGTCCTACGACGACCCCCATCCGCTCGAAGGCAGCCGCGTGGCCATTTGGACCTACAACCACTGCATCATGTTGAGCCGGGTGCGTATCTCGGGCGACGGCGGCAACGTGGCTGAGCATCCCGACTGGCGTCCTGAACCGTTGAGGACTCCGTATGACGGGAAGTAGCAGAGAAAACAGCCCGGTTTGGAACCGCAGATGAACGCAGATGAACGCAGATATAAAAGGGTTCTCTTGCTATCTGCGTTCATCTGCATTCATCTGCGGTTCCAGGCGGAGGAATGCAGCGCTCCCGCAGCGCAGCTCAATCCGGACGCGGTCTTCCATGCCGCCCCCAAACCGTTGCCGGCCGGAGCAGTGACAAGCGATTGGGCCTCGTTCCTGGGTCCGGCGCATAACATGCGCTCACCGGAAACCATGCTGCTGCGGCAGTTCGCCCCAGGCGAACCCAAGTCAGTCTGGGAGATGAAAAAAGGCGAAGGCTATGCCGCGCCGGCGATTGCCGGCGAACGGCTGATCTTGTTCCACCGGCTTCGAGACCAGGTACACGTGGACTGCCTGAACGCTCTGGATGGCCGGCGCTACTGGCGTTTCTCCTACGCGACCGACTACCGCGACCGCTACAGTTACAATGGCGGGCCGCGTTGTAGTCCGGTGGTGACGGATGAGCTTGTGTTTACGTTCGGGGTTGAGGGCAGGCTCCATTGTCTGGACCTGAAAACCGGCCAACTGCGCTGGCAGAAAGACATTCTCAAAGAGTTCAAACTGGAACCGAACTTCTTCGGCGTCGGCGCCACGCCGTTGGCCGAGGGTGACAAGCTGATTGTCAACGTGGGCGCCGGCGGCGGCCCGTGCGTGGCGGCGTTCGAGACGCGCACCGGGAAATTGCTGTGGGGCGCCGGCAGCGCGTGGGGCCCGAGTTACTCCACGCCGGTCCCCGCGGTCTTGAATGGGAAACGGCGCGTCCTGGTCTTCGCGGGTGGCGAGAGCGACCCGCCGGTCGGCGGCCTGTTGTGCCTGGACCCGGGCAACGGAAATATCGAGGGCGAGTTCTCCTGGCGCGGCAAACGCTACGAGTCCGTCAACGCCTGCCCTCCCGTGGTGATAGACAATCAGGTCTTCATCTCCGAATGCTATGGCGCGGGTGGAGCGCTGGTTTCCGTGGGCGCGGAGGGCGGATGCGCGGCCGTCTGGACGAATCGGCGTTTCGGCAGCCACTTCATGACTCCTCTGGCCCAGGATGGCTTCCTGTACGCGGCCACAGGCCACGATGGCGACGCGCTGGTGTGTGTGGATATAAAGGACGGCCGCGAAGTCTGGCGCAGCAAGCCGCAGTGGCAGGAAACCCTTGAAACTCCTGAAGGCGAGAAGCGGACGCTTACCTTCGGCACGGCACGCTGTTCGTTGCTCTGGGCCGGCGGCCGCTGCCTCTGCCTCGGCGAATTCGGCCATCTGCTGTGGCTGGATTTGAGTCCGCAAGGCTATCGGGAACTGTCCCGCGCACGGCTGTTTGCCGCCCGGGAGACGTGGACTGCGCCGGTCCTCAGCCGCGGCCTGCTCTATGTCTGCCAGAACGCGCGCGATCCCTTCACCGGCAGTCAGCCGCGCCTGCTCTGCTACGACCTGCGAGGCAGCGAGTAGCGCGGCGGAGAAAAGCCATCTCTGGGATTCGGACCCAGGACCTGTGCTTTACGAATGTTAATTCGCCACAACGCACCAACGCGACAGAAACGCATTTTACGAGTGAAAGACGCGACAATATCGCACCAGCCAACGCGACCGAAAACGACCCAATTTTACGAAAAAGTGAAGTCAGAACCGAAGTCGGTTTTCACGCCGCTGAATCGCGCCACGCGCTGCCGGCTGATCCTGCTGCGCCTTCGTGGATGCGCGCCTTGCTGGCCGGGCACGATCTCACAGAACTCACAGCCGATGAGGTTAGGGCGCTGGAGGAGTACTTGCGACAGGCCCCCGCGGCCGTGCTCGCAACGCTGAAGAAGCTCGCTTGCCGGGAGAATCTGCGGCGCACGCTGCAATCCGACGAAAGCAACAAGGAGTAGGGGGGTACATTTCGCCACAAAGGCGACGAAAAAGCGAAAGGTAGGGTGAGGTCCTGGACTCCCAAGCGCAATCAATGTTGCAGAATGCTACAGGGCAATGTTCAGCGTTCGGATGTTCCGGTCAAGCGGTTCCCGCGCGTCTGGCGAGTCTTCCGGGTCGGAGAGGCACTTCGTACCTCCGGGGCGAGAAAGCGCGTCTGGCGCCCCGCAGCGCAGCGTTTACGGGCATGGTGTGAAGGAGTGTCGGCTGCACTGACAGAGCAGCACGTATTCGCCGGGTTAGCGAACCCCGCACGGACAAGGACGACGGTGGACGTCGGTGAATCAGGACCCGGACGACTGCATCTTGGCGGCCGGCGCGCCCGTGGTTGAGCACAGGCGCCCGGCCAAAAAAACGAAACGAGAAAAGAGAAGGAGGTTGACCGTGAACTGTACCGCGTGCGCATTCGGATCTCATCGTGGGGAATTTTGCCATCGAAGCTCTCGGGGCGTCCTCCCAACGGCGTTGCTGGAGGCCGAGGGTAAGCTGTGCGAGTCCTTCTCCCCGGGCCAAAAGCTCGACGTTGCCTTGTGTTCCCAGCGACTTGGAACCTTGGATGAAATTGTCTTGGAGATTCTGAACAACACCGCGCCAAAGCCCAGTGAACCAAAGGCAAGTGAGGTCTCTGGTACTCCTTGGCCCGAAGCGCGGGTGCTGTAAGTTGCGCGGCCCTGAGCGCTCGGCTAGAGGATATCAACCGCTCCGAGCAAGCTTTCGGGCCGTGACCGCCGGTGGCGCTCTGACGATGTCGCCGCCGGCAACGCCGCATTCAGACGTTTTGTAAAACGTCGAGGGACAAGTACGGCGAGACGCCGAAGGCGGGCAAGTTTTCACTCATTCTTCGTTCCTCCAAAAAGGCCATTGAAGTTGCCAGCGCTGCTAGGAGCAGCCGAGCAGCGCTGGCCTTTGCGCCGCGAAGGGCTGAAGACGACCCCTCGTTGCGCCGCCGCACCTGACAGGTGTAAAGGTCGCAACGCTCCAGCGGTTGCTTGACACAACGGATCTGAAAGAATTTGCCGAACGTCTCAATCCTGCTGGAGAGGCTTCCGCTCGCTGGGGCATCCGGGACGAACACGTACATTTCATTAGCGAGCGCCTGGACCTGATGATCTTCAAGGGGCTTTTGTCGCAAGATGATTTTCTCCCGAATCGTTGGCAGGAACAGTCGCCACAGGTGCGGGCGCGGTTTGCGCTGGCAGAGGAATTCAATCCACCACACGTTCCCGGCCCCGGCTCGCCTTACTATCGTCCCGCGCCCGGACAGCCCATCCGAATCGTTGAAGTCCCCGCCGCCGGAAATCCACCGCCCCCGCCGCCGGCGCCGAAGCCCGTGTTGCCGATCTGCGAGGTTTTGGCGGCCACATTCGACGGCAGGAAGACGGACCAAGAGGTCACTGCCTTGGCTTTCCAGGAATTGGGCGGCCAAGTTGAGAAGGCGACCTTGACTTCGGCCTTGCAGGGGATGAAAACGAGCGGCTTGCTGGCCACGTTGCAGGGGCGCTAAACCCGTGTCGCCCTTGGTGGAACACAGCGAACTGCCGAAAACCCCGGCCATTACGGCCGCCCTGGAGCGGGCGTATTCACAGTGCCCAGCGGCGAGCAACGCGCAACTGATCGAGGCAGCGCAACGGGAACTGGGCAGCGGCTTCACCTCAGACGGCAACGTCGAGCGCGTGATCTGGATTTTGAGGATGAGCGGAGAGTTGCCCGCGCCAGGCTCTCACTCGTCCCACGCCGCCGGTTGACGCGCCGCCGCTCGGCCTTCGATTCGTGGGCAAGAAGGCTGTTTTTCCTTGTTTCCGTAAGTTGACGTGCGCCGAAAACGTGGTAACCTGAATTGCGCTGGCAGGGGTCGCCCCCCCGGCCGGGAACTCTCGCCCGGCCAGCCAGCGCACCAACGAACGAGAGACGCCTGGAGAGGAGGCGCACATGCTCGGCTCGTATTTTCAGGTCCGCCACAACTACAGCAAAGTGGAAGAGGAACGCTTCAGGCGTACAGGAGAGGTATTCTCGATTGTGGATTTTGTGGCCAGTGGCCAGTGGGAGCATGACAAGCTTCACCTGCTGCTCGATCCATCCGTGCCGGCTCGTGAGTCATTGGTTGAAC
>JBEKKG010000007.1:0-26967 GCA_050010835.1 Planctomycetota bacterium | reverse complement strand
GGCCTGGCGCAGGCCGGCGCCGGCAAACTTGTGAGCCGACGGTGTCTTCTTTGGCGAATGAGCAAGTTCCGCGCTTGACGAAGTGCCATCTGGTCTTAAACGTACTTCTCAGGCAAAGTTCTGTAACACCGGCTGGAAGCCTGCGCCGGGGCGGTGGGAGGGGGCAAGGGGGAAGCGGCAGTGCGCAAGCGGAAACGGCGCCAGACACGCAGCAGTACGCCACTGGATTTGCGTAAGGCGTATTTCGATGGGTTGGCGGCCAACCTTTTCAAGCCCTTTGACGTGCCCCAGCCCAGGGAGACGGACTTCGAGATCCTCTTCTGCAAGGAGATCCTGCGCACCGACGCCAATCACTTTGAAGCGCTCCTGCTGCTAGGCGATGCTTACACGCGCAGCGGCGAGTTCGAGAAAGGCCTGGAGATGGACCTGAAGCTCTCGTGCATCAAGCCTGAGCACAAGCTGGTCCGTTATAACCTCGCCTGCTCGTATGCCTTGACAGGGCAGAAGGACCAGGCCCTCCTCAACCTGCACAAGGCCGTGGAACTCGGCTACTCCGACGTCGAGCAATTGCGCCAGGACAAAGATCTGGATGCCATCAAGTCCGACCCGCGCTTCCAGCACCTCATCAAGAAGCTTGCGGCCGAGCAGCACCAGAAGCAGGGGGCTTGAATGCCACAGTGGCACAGAACTGGAGGCCAGACTGACATGCGCGCCGTACTATTGAAACTTAGAAGTGTTCCGCTGTTGGCCGTGATCGCGTTGAGTTTGCTGGGCGGGTGCAAGCGCGGCGACGATCCGCCGGACGACCGCACGCTGGAACAACGGCCCCACGTCGAAACGGTCAAGCCCGACGACCGCAAGGACGCGTTCCGGCCGTGAAAGTCAAGCGGGCCTCTTGCCGAAGGCACGGATCAATGCCCGGTCCAGCGCGGGGCTGACGCGGTCCGCAACCCGTGCGGCCACCAGCGCAGTCATCAGCGCCGCGAAGACGTCCATCGTGTAGTGTGCGCGCAAGGCCAGGACCGTGAGCATCTCGAAAACCGCGATCAGGACCGCTGCCGCCAGCCATTTCCGGCCCAGCCGGTTCAGTTCGATTGCGCCATAGACCGCGACGGACGTATGGCCCGAGAAAAACAGGTCGGGTGCGACGCCGTAGGTCACCAGCAGCGCGGGCACGCCCGGATAATGCCAGATCATCTGGTGCGGCTCGGGGAGGGAACAGAGCGCCTGGCAAAGTTGGCGCAGGGCGAACAATATAAACAGGCCGACGAACGGCCGGATCGTCGGGCCGAAAATCGCGCGCAGCAGGACGAAGATCGCCAGGCCGTCAATGAATGCCGAGCTGACGATCATCAGCGCGTTGGCGGCGCCGCTATGCGCCCACAAATAGTCGTGCAGCGGCGCCAGGAGCCGGTGCATGCCGTCGTCAATATGGCCCTCCGGCGGCGTGCGCTGGGCGATGAGCGACTGTGTGAAGAACCAGGCGCCGATGCCGAGTACGATCAGCCCCGCGCGCGCGGCACGCGAGGGCGGCGGGGTTGGCGAAGCCTGAGCGGCAATTGGGACGGCAGGATTCACACTCATCCCCTCACCCTACCCTCTCCCCGGAGGGGATAGGGGCAACAGCAACTGCGGCTGCCGGCGGGACGCCCTGCAACTCCAGCGGCTGCGTGCCTTGTTCCGCATTGCGGCTCAGCATTGCGCGCAGGCTCTCCTCCAGCTTCTGCATCGCTGGGTCAACGGCAGCGCCGCGTTCGCGTTCAGGGTTGACTTCGATGGCCTCCCCCACTTCGATGCGGGCCCGCATGGGCCTGTGGATACGGGCCTGGTCCGTGAGGTCCTCCTCGAAGCGCTCGACCGTCTCCAGGATGCGCTCCGGCGTGGGCCGCAAACGGACATAATCCGGCCGATAGAAGTCGAGCTGTTGCGCCAGGTACAGGTCCGCGAGCTGGCGCCAGCGCCGGCTGCGCTCCTCCTCGGAGACCTCGCCCGCCGCCATGTCCGGGAGTATCGCCGCGCGCAGTTGCTTGACGCGCGCGACGACGTTCGCTTCGCGCTTCCCGCCGCACCATTCTTTTTCGAGCGGCACCAGGATGTGGTCAATCAAGCGCCCCAGGCGCTCCCCGATTTCGCCGCTCTGCGGCTGGCCGAGGTACTCGATCTCCTTCAGGCTCAGCAGCGCTTTGCCGAGCTTGTAGAGGCGTTCGATCAACGGCAGTTCGCGCTGCGGACGCCAGGACAGGCGCATCTCGATCGCATCCAGCACCGGCTGCACGCTGGCCTGGATGTCCCCGCAGAAGAAGTAGTTGAGCGCGACGGGATGGATGACCACTTTGGCCCCCGGCGCGGCCTTGAGCCGTTTCTTGGCGGCGCTGCGCGCGATGAACGCGGTGCCTTCCATCAGCGGGCTGAGCACGTCGTTGGTGCGGGAGACGATGCCTTCCGGGAAGACGACCAGCGGCCGCTCGGCGCTCTCCAGCACGTCAATCGCGGCCTTGAGCGCCGCGCGGTCCATCCCTTCGCGGTAGACGCTGAAGCCGCCCGCGTGCCTCAGCAGCCAGGTTTGCAGCCGCGACTGCATGAACAGATGCCAACTGGCCATCAGGAAGAAATAGCAGCGCGCCTCGTTCGCCAGCACGCCCAGCAACTGCGGATCGCAGGGGCGGCAGTGGTTCGGCGCCAGCAGGATGCCGTGGCCCGCCGCCAGCGACTGCCGCAGCCGCTCCGCGCCCACGCATTCCACCTGCTGCAGGCCATAGTTGCTTTCCAGGTAACGGGGCACGAGCCGATACAACACCGCCGGCCAGAACCGGCCGTGGCAAGGCTCCACGAAACGGTAGGGCTGTTCGATGATGATATTCTGCACGAGAAACCCCGCCCAGCGCCCGGACAGCACTTAAGATCGGACCGTGCCGCTATGGGTAGCACACGGCCCATGTTTCGGCAATCCAAAATCCAAAATCCAGGATCCAAAATCTAAAATCCTTCCTCTGCTTCTGGAAATCCGCGCTAGTCGTCTTCGTCCAGCTTGATCTTCTCGAGGCGCCAGCCATCATCAATCTTCTTGATGGTCATTTTGTAGCGGGTGTCTTCCTTGATCTTAGCCAGGACTTCCTTGCTGCTGTCGTTGAGGTCATCCTTGTCAACCTTGATTACGAAAGTGTCGTCACTGTCGCCCTTGCGGTGTGCTTTGATCTCCTTGAGGATCTTGGTGTCGCCTTTTTCCTCGTACTTGAGCTTGTCCACCACGATCTTCAACGTGGTTGAGTCGCCCACCTTGACATCCGTGCCATGGACATGCACAGGCCCCACGTCAATGCCAAACGCGAAAACCCGGCCCGATGCGAGCAGCATGCTCACCGCCAACGCTACGCCTGTAATTCTCATTTCCGCCTCCTTTTTAGAAAGTCCGCTCCTGCAACACTGCGTGCAAGCCAGACGCCTGCGCTGCAACTACACGCATATATAGGATAGCATATCCGAAGGGGATTTCCAAGGGCGAAGCTTCTTCAGCAGCCAAGACGGGTGCATGTCAGCAAATGTACCGCGGGCGTCCCGCCCGCTCGTGGCAGGCTGGCAGGGCGCGAGGACGACGGCGGGCGGGACGCCCGCGGTACGCTCTGGGCCACGCATTTACTGACATGCACCCAGCCAAGACTCCAAGGGCCGCCAAGGACGCCAGGAGCTGTTTGAACCGGAACCCTGGTTTTTACTTGGGGATCTTGGCGGTTCGTTTCTTGGGTTGCGGCCCCACCACCCCGTGTCCTCTATAGCGCACAGTCGTTGCAGTACTGAGTATTTTGCGCACAAGGCCGGCGTTCTCCGCAGGCTGGTCCTTGTACTTGGGGAACATGCCCACGACGACGGCATCGCTGGGCTTGATGTTGTCGAAGGCGAATTGGAAGGCGCGGCGCGTGCTTTCCGGCGTGGTGCAGTTGCGGCTGGCGGCCATGAGCTTGAAGCCCAGGCAGGGCTTGGGGACCGCGCGCATCACGGCGGTCATGCGCGCCGGGTCTTCGGCGGGGAAGCGCTCAGCGGCATAGGCGCCTTGCTGAGTGGCCGGGGCCGTTTTGTACCCGCGCGCCAGGTTGTAGAAACAGGCCATGTAGAAGTCCGTCTCCCAGCCCTTCTCCTCGGCGTACTGGATGACCTCGGGGATGTGCGTGCCGATGCCGGCGGGCAGGCCCAGATCGTGGATGGTCTTCAGGAAGTCGCGGACGGCGTCAATTTTCCCCGAGTGCCAGGAATTGTCGGTGTGCGTGCCGTGGTGATAAATGGCGATGGGCTTGTAGCGGGCGATCTCGGCGATGTTGGCGTGGATGTCGCTGAATTCCGAAGCCGTCTGGGCGATCCACTTCATCTGGCCGCCGCCTTGGCAATGTTCGAGGAAGGCGCGCATCTGGAGCCTGTCGCCGCGCGTCTGAACCGTGTTGATGCCGTTGGCCCAGCAGTCGTTGAGCAGCTTCTGGATGTTGGGCATGGTGTAGTAGCAGACCATCTCCCAGTTCATCTCGGAGGAGACATGCGAGTAACCGGATTGCGGATTCCCGCCGCAGATGAGGCGGGTCAGTTTGTGGCCGCAAAAGTCAACGGTGGGCAGCATCGTCTGTCCCATTGTGTCCTCCTGGCCACACTACTGTATCTCAATTCGCAGGCCGGGGCCATCCAGCCTGATCACGAACCGGTTCAACACGACACGCCCGATTATCCCAAAATCTTGTTCACACTCAACAGCCAGGACGGACAGTCTGGTAGAAAACATCTCGAAAGCGACGTGATGCACACTGCGGAACGAGATTCCAACCGGCGTAACAACCCTCACGTTGCGAACTGCCACCCAGTGCCCATCCTCAGCCAGAGCTCGCGGCACAAAGCACATATCCGATCCAGTATCGAGCAGCGCCTTCACTCGATAGCTCTTCCCGCCACGAGCGTGTTGAATGAGAACATCTGCAAAAGGCGCAGGTGGCGGCGAGACGATGCCGGCGCTAAATGGGAAAGAAAGCATCACGCAAGTCCCTGAACCCATCCGCTGTAAATGTGTACTTCGTCCTCTTTGCCCCGCAGCTTGCCAATGTATCCCTGCACCATGCCAAAATGCTTGTAGAACTCATTTCCCAGATCCAACAAGTCGTTGCCGGCCAATACGGGCTTGCCTTTGTAGATGGCCACATAAACGCAGTTGGGGAATTGCTTTGCCAACTTCTTCTTCATCCGCATAAAGCACCGCTCTTGGTCCTCATATTCTGCATCGCACTCTTCCCGCCACTTCCGTACAGCAGGGTCCACAGGCTGGTTATGCGGGGCACGTCGCCGGCTTCGCGGCGGCCAGCGCACAGGACGGGTCATTGGTGGGACGGCCTTCTCGTGTACGGCAGCCATTTTGCGCTCCCCCGGCTCTTAAGGCAGGACCGCTTTCCAGCGGTCCACCAGAACGGTTATTAACGTTACAGCGCGGAAGTCACTTGTCAACCCTTCCCCAGCCGCGCCTCCGCCGCCGCGAGCGCCCGCAGGAGCGCGCGGGCCTTGTTCAGGGTCTCATCGTATTCGCGCGCGGGCACCGAATCGGCCACGATCCCGGCGCCGGCCTGAAGGTAGGCGTCGTAGCCGCCGCGGGGACTGGGCCGCATGACGAAAGTCCGGATGGCGATGCAGGTCTCCAAGTTGCCCTCGAAATCCATCACGCCCACGGCCCCGGCGTAAGGCCCGCGGCGGTCCGGTTCCAACTCGTCAATGATCTCCATCGCGCGGATTTTAGGCGCGCCAGAGACTGTTCCGGCAGGCAGGCAGGCGCGCAGCACCGAGAAAGCATTCAGCCCCGGACGGATGCGCCCCGACACATTGGAGACGATGTGCATCACGTGGGAATACTGCTCCACGATCATCTGCTCATCCACCTTGACGCTGCCGAACCGTGCCACGCGGCCCACATCGTTGCGCCCCAGGTCGAGAAGCATGACATGTTCGGCGCGCTCTTTGGGATCGGCCAGCAGTTCTTGCGCCAACTGCGCGTCTTCGGCCGGGTCCCGGCCGCGAGGCCGGGTCCCCGCGATGGGCCGCACGGTGATGACGCCGTTCTGCACTCGGACCAGTACTTCCGGCGAACTGCCTACCAGGTGCAGGTCTCCGAACTGAAGGTAAAACATGTACGGCGAGGGGTTGATGGCACGCAGGCTGCGGTACACCTCGAAGGGCTCGGCGCGGGTGCGGCAGGACAACCGTTGTGAGAGCACGACCTGGATAATGTCGCCGGCTTTGATGTATTCTTTGGCCTTCTCCACTGCGGCCATGTAGCCGGCGCGGTCGAAATTTCCCTCAATGCGGGCTTTCGTACTGGACGGCGATGGCCCTTGTTGCTCGGGCAGTAGTTCGCTGAAGGTTTCCGGCTTGCTCGCGCGCAAACGTCTCACAACCTTCTCGACCGCAGCGCCGGCGGCCTTGTAGGCCGCAGTGGGGCTGGACGCGGCGGCCGGGTCGGCGTGATGCACTACGCTGATGGTGTTCAAGTAATGGTCGAAGACCACACTGGTCCTGTAAATGGGCACGAACATCTCCGGGACGCCCGGGATGCCCGGCCTCTGCGGGGGGTGCGCTGAGAGCCGCGGTTCGATGAGGCGGATAACGTCATACCCCAGGAAGCCCACAGCCCCGCCGGCGAAGGGTGGCACTTTAGCGGCGCCGACACTCCCAACAGCGCAGTTCTCCACCAGATACCGCTCCAGCGCGGCCAGCGGATCGCCGTCGTGACGGCTGGTTTTGCCGCCCAACCGTTCAATCACACAACCTGGCTGCGGGAACACATGCCCGCGGAAGACAAACTCCGGCGCACAGCCGACGAAGCTGTAGCGCGCGAGCTTATCCTGCCGTTCCACCGACTCCAGCAGGAATGCGTGCTTCTCTTTTTTCATTTGCTGAAAGACGGCCACGGGGGTGAGGCCGCCAGCCAGGAAGCTGCGGGTTACCGGGACCAGCCGTCCTGGGTGTTTTGCGGCAAGCTGGAGGAACGTCTTCAGGCCGGGCGACAAACTCATGGTCAGCGCTTCTTCTCCTTTTTGGTCTTTTTGACATCCTGGGTCTCAACGACGCTCAGTAACTGCGCCGGCGGGGTGCGTGGCAGCGCGCCCTCAATGATCTTGTGCACGATCCCTTTCACGTCATGCAGCAGGCAGGCCGAGGCCACGCCCACCAGCACATGCTGCCAGTTGCTCTCACCATACCACAAATCCGGCGGCGGGGATTTCAAAAGCGAGTGTTTGATGACGTCCTCAAGGCTTTCCGTGGCGGCGAGCACCTCCTGGAGCTGGCCATGGAGTTCCGGTTCCAATTCATCCACCTCCGCGGCCGTGAGCTTGCCGCCGGGGGGCGTGTGCTTCTCCAGGAACAGATTCGCTTCCCTGAAGACCAGCATCAGCCATTGCTTGCGTTCCATGATTCGGCCTGGCCTTTCCACCGGGCGTTGGGTCTGCCGGAGTATATGGGAAGGCGGGGCAGAGGTGAAACGGAGATTAAGAAGGAATGAGATTCTCTGTTGACTTTGGCGGCGTGCTGAAAGAAGACACTATTCTCTTACGGAAGGCGAGAGGGGAAGCAACGGCTCCCGCGTGCGGCTTGGGCAGAGGAAGGATTGATGAAGAAGAAGGGGTTCAAAATCAGGCAGTACAGGAACGGCGACTTCGCGGCCTTGGCAGCCGTCTGGAAGGCCTGCGACATGGATCTCGACGAATCCGATACCGCCCAGGCCATCGCCAGGAACCAGCGGCGCAGGCGCGGTTGGCGCGTTTTTGTGGTTGAGCCCCCTGGCGCGACAGGCGCCGGCGAGCTGCGCCTGGCCGGCGGCGCGATCATCACCTTTGACGGCCATCGCGCCTATGTCTACCACCTTGTGGTGCATCCGGCCTTCCGGGATGCAGGCCTGGGACGCCTGCTGCTGGAGCGTTGCGAACGGCAAGCGCTGGCGTGGGGCGCGCGCCACCTGCGCCTGACCTCGCGCACCGACGCTTCGCGCTCCGCTGCCCGGCGCATGTACGCAGCCGCGGGGTGGAGGGCACGCAAGGAACTGTGGGTTTACTCGAAGGACCTTTGAACGGCAGAGCAGGCGTCCAGTTTGTGGTCTCACCAGGCCGAAAGCCCGCGCTGCCGTCTCCCAATGCCTCAGCAGTACTTGCTGATCATGTTCTGGATGCTATCCCGTGATACGGGCTTCAAGACGTAATCATCGAAGGCCACTTGATTGGCGGCAGGGGCTTTGGGCGCGCAATCCGTGACTGCGATAACCGCAGTGCCGTCAAGACTCCGGTCGCTGCGTATCCGCCTGGCTGTCTCAAACCCGTCCAACCCAGGAACCTGCAGATCAGAGAAGATCAGCCGGGGACGCTTGGTGGTCGCCAACTGCAGGCCGGTCACACAGTCGTAAGCAATCAGCGGACTGATGCCCAGTTGCTGGCACGCGGCTGCAAGGTATTGAGCGGCTGCCTGGTCGTCTTCGATGATGAGCACCGTGTCATTTTGTTGCATGATCCACCGCCTATCACAGCCCTGCTGTTCTCCAAGCAACAGCCGTGCCATTTGTGCGCTTCCGCCCGAAGCGCTTTGCCTCCTCTATACATGTGACGTCTCAAAGCAGGAAAGGTTGGTGGATTTCCGTGTAAAAAGAGAATCGCTAATGGACTCTGCTGTGTATATAATAAAGGGTGTTTGCATTAGAAGTGAATCTGGTATTACTGGAAAGGCGTAATGGTTGAACGGGATTGGAAAAGATGATCATTGCGTACTGCGACAAATGCTGTTTGAGGATTCCCGATCCCGATCTGGCGGCCGGCACGGCGGTTGAGTACGACGAGAACAGATACTATTGCGCAAAGTGCGCCCCTGCAACCACGGCCGCGGCAAAAATTGCAGCGGGCAAGAAGAGCCCCACAAAAGCTTTTTCCCGCCAGGCGTCAGCGCGAACCACCGCGGCGTCCCCCGTAGAGACTGGTCCGCAGTTGGCAGTCCCGCGCCAAGGCAGCGGCGCGGCCCAGGCGCACGGAGTGCCGCCGGCTACGGAAGCGCCGTTGACGGACGTGCCGGCAGAGGGCGCGGCCAAGGCGCGCAGGATTGCGCCACTGGTTCTCGGCGGGGCGGGCGCACTGGTCTTCCTGATAGGGTTGCTGGTTTTCTTGGGGCGCAAAGGCGAAGAAGCCGGCGAGCCGGACGCCAGTAAAAACGCTGCCACTGCCGGCCAGACGACGCGCCGAGGAGCACCTGCTGTCCCCCAGAAGAACCAGACTGCAGAATCGGTTGCCCCCTTGGCATCCAAGGCTGCGGCGCCGCAGAAGCTGGCCGGGCGTGCCAAGGGCGCGGACAAGGAAGTGGAAAGTGTACGAAACGACCGGGCCGCGCGACTGCTGGAAACACACAAGGCGTGGTTTGCCAAACATCCAGATGACTCTTGGGCCTGCAAAGAGAAGTTAACGGAGTTTGTGGCCGGCAACCGCGCCACGCCAGCGGGCGCTGAGGCCCTCAAGATTCTGGCCGGGCTCAAGACACCGCCGGGAGACATTCCGGCATCCTCGATGGCTTGGCAGCACGATTGGCAGATCAACGGGGACGCAACGCCCGAAACACCGCTGGAAATGCTGGAGGAGAAAGATGGGCGCAAGTGCGTGTTGCATACGTATCCTTTGACACGGACGGAGCCCCGCACACTAAGCCGGAAATGCAAAATCCCGGAAAACAATCCCCTCCTGGAGTTCGAAATCCGCGCCCACGACCAGGGCGATTTCCAGTTGGTCGTAATGGTCTCCGGCAAGATGCTCCTGCAAGAGACTGTGAGCGGGCCCAACTGGCGGACCTACGACGTGGATTTGACGCCGCTGAAGGGGCAGGAGGCGGAGATTTCACTACAGCAGCACAATACCCGGTGGTCCAACGAAGACTGTTGGTGGCTCTCGCCGCGCTTTGTGGAAAGCCCCGCGGTGGGCAGCAAGGTGTTGTCATACGCGAGCGAAAAGGAGACGGCAGCCGCCCCGCCTGCACCCGCCCCGGCGCCAACTCCCGCCCCGCCCACACCGGCGCCTGCCCCCACACCCGCGCCCGCCGCAGCGTCGGGCGCGCTTGCGGCGGTGGCGCCGGCCACGGAGGCGCGCGTCTGGCAGCAGCTTTTCGACGGCAAGACGCTGGACTTCCTGCGCGGCGACACCTCGGGCTGGCGCGTGGAGAACGGCGTGCTGATGGCAAGTGCGGGAGCAGTGGCGTTGCGGACAAAGAAGGAAATCGGGGACGGCCTGGTGCGCGTGCATTTCGAGGTCAACCGCGGCAGCACCTACGTGGAGTTTACGATCCGCAAGACCGACGACCAGGGCGAGTTCAGCGCGGGCCTTAACCGCGGCCACCTGGACCCCACGAAGGGCACGCTGCACGAGCTGGTTTTCACCTGCCGTGGCGACGACGTCAGCGCCACGCTGGACGGACAAACCGTGGCTCTCGACACCCCGGGAGGCCGCTCGCGGAGAGGCACTCTGAAAATCTACTCGCGCGACCCCAGCTTGCGTGTGCTGGGCGTCGAGTTCAGCGAACTGGGCGCGGTGTCGGCGGCGCCGGCGGCGCCGGCGGCACTCGCGCCGGTGGCTGCGGCCGGCGGGGCGCCTGCCTGGCAGCCGCTCTTTGACGGCAAAACCCTGGACTGCCTGAACGAGAAGGGTGCGGGCTGGCATGTGGATAATGGTGCGCTCACCAGGATAGACGGCGAAAAACAGGCGGCGCAAACGCGGTTTGAGTTTGGGGACGGGGTGTTGCGCGTGCAGTTCGAGGTCCAAGGCGCCAGTTACCTGCAATTCACGGCCCGCCAGGGCGAGGAGGGCGGATACAAGGCGGCTTTCGACCGAAACCAGATACAGGCTTTGGCTGGCAAGGCGCACGAATTGGTTTTCACCTGCCGTGGGGACAACGTCGGCGCCACGCTGGACGGGCAGCTTATGGTTGTGGAGCCCAACGGGCATCCGCGGAAAGGCCATCTGCATTTCGGCGTCCGGGAAGGCAATATGCGTGTGCTGGGCATCGAATTCAGCGAATCCGGCACGGCGTCTGCACCGGCAGCGGGCTCCGCGCCGGCGCCCGCGGCAGGGGCGGCGCTGCCCGTTGGTGCAAGCGAACTGGCCCGCAGAGCCCCGCCGGGCTGCGTGCTGGTCTATTACCTCTCCTCCGGCGGCAGTGCGGCCGGCGGGCCGAAAGGCGGTCCGGAATTGCGGGTTGGGCAGGCTCTGACGCACACCTGGCCCGGGGCGGCTCTGTCAGCCCGGTTCGCCACGACCTGGTTTAACGATTCCGAGCTGACTTTCGAGGCCGCGGGACTGGGCCCCAGAAACGGCTATCAACTGGGCTTCAGTTGGTGGGACGCGGACAACGGCGGCCGCAGTGCGTCGGTCTGGATGGCGCCCGGGAAGGGCGGCGATTTCACGGAAGTCCTCAAAACCACAAAACTCCCGGCCGGGAACGAGGCGGCGGCGGAAATGGCCGTGCCGGTGCCGCAGGGTTCCTACGCCGACGGAACCTTGCGCATCGCCTTCCGCAAAGCCGAGGGGCGCAATGCAGTCGTCAGCGAGGTATGGCTGTGGGAACGCAATGAGAGATCAGCGCTGGACGAGGCCAAACTCGAGTATGAGAAGCTGCTCAGCAACGTTTACGCCCTGCTGCTGAAGAACGAGGTGAAACAGGCCGAGGCGCGCCTCGAGCAGGCCCAGGCCGATACCAAGGCCGAGGTGCTGCGCGCTGCGTTGGCGCAAGACATGCAGTGTGTCAAGTACATGAGTGACTTGAATGCCGCGGTGGCCAAAGGGGCGGCGGCGCTGGCGGACAAGCGGCAGTTCCTTTTGAAACAGACCGACGGCAAAGAAACAGCGGTGGGGCAAGGGAGCAAGAACAGCGTCGCGCGCGTCAAGGATGACGTCATCGAACTTGAAATGGACATGGGCGGTGGCACGGCACAGGTCAAGTTGCCGCTGGGGAAACTCGCACCCAAAACGCGGCACGAGTTGGCGCGCCTGGGCCTCGCCGGCGTCCCCGACGCGGATCTTAAGCTGGCCTTCAGCGGGCTGCTCGTGCTGAGCGGCGGGAGCGGGGAGCTAACGCCCAAGATGGTTCGCATGGCGCTTGACGCGGCCAAGAAAGCCGGCTCGCCGGCAGAACGCCTTGCGCACCTGCAAGGCCGGCTGGAAGCCTGCGAACTGGAGGCGGGGGCGGAAAGCGCCCTGAAGAAGCTGGACGCGCTGCTCAAGGGCAGGAAATGGCAGGAGGCGAAGGCCGTAATCGAGAACTTGCACAAGGAGTACGGCAACACGCTCGCGCTGCTGAAGGCACGGCCGGAGTTCGACAAGCAGGAGACAGAAGTCGAGCACCAACTCAACCCGCCAAAAGCAGGGCACTGACGATTTTGGATCTTAGCTTCTGGATTGTGTGGGGTGGAATAGCAGGGCGAAGAAAGGAAGGCAGATGAGGGTCACAATAGCCTGCTTCACACTCATCTCTGCCTCTGTTTTCTCGACATTCGCAGGAGAGGATCAGAAGCCGGTTAAAGTCGAAACGGATTATGGGAAGGTCTTCGAGGAACTTGTGGATGCGGGAGTCAGGACTTGGACTTTTGACCCCAATGATCCGCTGCTCAAGACCCGCAGGATCATCATCTTCTCGAAGATCAACCACTTGGCGGCAAAAGAGATTGTCACCAAGTTGCTCTTCCTCAATGAGCTTGATTCCAAGGCACCGATAGATATTTACTTGCTGACTCCGGGAGGATGGCGCGCCAGTGCATTTGCGGTGATTGACATCATGCATCTCATCAAGGCACCGGTGAACATCCATGCGCTCGGGATGTGCCAATCGGCTGGGTGCGACATCCTGATAGCCGCCACAGGCAAGCGCATTGCCTACGAGGCCACCGCCGTTGTTCCTCACCTTAACCTGGTCTATGACTCGGAGAACCACACTGAGACAAATTTTTTCAAGGACAAGGTTGAAGCGCTGTATAAGCGGCACACCACACTTCCGAAGGAATGGTATCCACTGTCCGGCGGCCGGACCATCTGGCTGGACGCAAACGAGGCCTTGAAGTATGGGCTTGTGGACGAGGTGCGGAAGAGGAAGGACGAACCAGCGGATTCCCCTGCCAGACAGTGACAAAGGGAGTACTGTGTTCTGGCCGGCCTGCGCAACGGGCTATCGCCTTTCCAGCGTCTGGCGGGACTTCTCGTAGGAGGCCTGTTCGTCCTTAAGGCCCTGGTCCTGGCAGAACTCAGCCAGTTTCCTGAATTGCACCAGCGGATCGGCGCGCGTCGCCCAGCATAACTTGGCCTGGCATTCGGGGCACAACGCCAGCGGCGCCTGGTCGGATTCCTGGAGATGGTTGCTGCCGTTCATATTGCACTCATAAAGGATGCAGTGTGACATCGAGAACATGTGGCCGGTCTCATGTGTGGCGACCTTGAGCGTGCGCAGGAGACAGAGGCGGAAGTCCGCGGGGCTCGCGTCCGGATCGCCGTAGCGCGCCAGCGACCACACGCCCACGCGCTGGTAGAGCGAAGCCTGGCCGAAGACGAAGTTCCAATCGTCTTCGGGATACAGATCCGCCGCCGTGAAGGCGATACAGGCCGCGGCGTCCTCAGGCAGGCGCGGCTTGAGGAGCTTGTCGAGAACATAGCCGGTACGGAGTTGCGTCCCAAAACCGCGTGAGAGGCGCTGGTGTTGCGCCGGGACCAGCGCTAACGGCAGATCCTCGTTCACTTTGACCTCGGTGTTGAAATAAATGGCCATGAATGCGGCGCTGAGCGTCACGATCTTCCGCTGGGTTGGGGTGAACTTCCCGAGCGGCTGGATGTACAGGACGCGGCGTGTTCCTTCCAGGGTCACAGGCTCGCAGGCCAGGTACTCGTTGAAAGTCTGCCCTGGCTCAGCGTGATTGGCCAGCCAGTCATGAGGGCCGGGCTTGTGGATGGGGAGGTGCAGCGGGCGCAGTTTTACTATCATCTCCCGGAGGGCTTCTTCTCGCGCCTTGCCTTCTGCAAGAGGGACGTCCTTCAATCGCGAACGGTTCATCAGGAAACACGCGCCTGGCACAAACAAGAGAGCTGCCGCCAGCAGCCCCAGGAACCAGGCAGACCTGCGGCCTGACCCTGGCGCGACGTAATCAGAACTATCCGGGCTGGCAGGATTGCTCATAGTTTGCCCTCCATTTCTGCATTATACCGGGCTTGGCGCAAATAGGGATTGGAAACCGCGCTTCATTCTGCCAGAATCAGGCGCTGGAGGTTGGCATCTGAGCTGGAGACGAGTGGCATGGTCCAAGTCGGGAAACCTGAAGATTCTGTTCTGGCTGTGGTGGAGCACGCTCTGCGCGACTACCGCGTGAGCTCCTCGAAAGATGAATCGCCCTACCTCTCCCTTCAGGCGCTGCTGAAGAAAGTACGCGACCCGTCCGCCGCGCTGGCTTGGCTGATTGCCTACTCGCCCCACGATCGAATGCGTGAAGACGCTGCAACCCTTTCCTTCCTGATTCTGCGGGAGCCTGAGATACCCAAGAAGACCAAGCGGCTTTTCCGGAGGAACGCAGCCAGCATACTCCTCCAGGGGCTCAAGGATCCCAATGTCGCCGATGAGATCAAGGCGCAACTCGGCCCGCTGCTGGACCTTTGCGGCCACCAGTTGAGCACGGAAGAATACCGGTCGTACTTCAAGGATTTCGAGACTGCCGTGAAAGGGTTGATGGAGAAAGGCCTGGCCGCTCTGCCGGAGTCGCTTGAGCAGGTTGAGGTCATGCTGCATGAAACCGGCCTGTATGACCCCGCGCAGCCAGTCCGCATCGAGGAAGACACGCTGGGGGCGGGCGTGGTGATGGGCGCCATGGTCATCGAGAGACAGCAGTTGGCGGGTTCAGCCTTTCTCTGCACCGCGGCGGCGCTCGGCCAGGCACAGCAACAAAACGCGGAACTGCTGAGCGCAGCCTTGCAGACTGTCGAGAGCAAGGGGGGGGAATACGGGCGCTGGTACTTGAGGGAACTCGGGCGCTTGCCCGGCTATGGGGAACTGGGGACGCACGCGGCGCGGCTTGAACAGGAGATGGCCAAGCGGGGCGTGGTGGCCAAGGCTCCCGCCCGCCCGGAGTTCTCGCACGGCGTGATAAGCAATGTGGACGGCGTCGGATCCCGCAGCCTGATTCTTTTTTACCGCACGGACGAGGGCGAACTCGACGCCATGGTGCTGCTCATGAATGACGAGGTGGGCATCAAGGACGCATACTGCATCTGGGGCAACGCCGCCGGGATGGAGAAGGAGATGAGCCGTGAGCAGGAGGTCCAGTATGTGCCCTGCAGCCTGGAGCTGGGTATCGAGTTCGTTTCGGACGTCTTGGCCTTGCATGCAGAGCTCAACCGGCCGCCCCCAGGCTTGTTCCTCCTGCACAGGCACCTGCTTGGCGGCGAGGTCCTGGAACTGCGCCGCAGGAAACCGAGGTTGGGGAGTTTCATGTTGGAGGCCGTGGTGCGTGCGCCTCAAATGGTGGCTGGTTCCGAAACGCTGGCAGAACATCCTATCTACGGCGCCCACTGGTTCGGTTCTGATGAAGCGTACGCGTTCGTGGGTGCCGGCAAGAACCAGTGGAAGGGCCGGCGCGGCCCGCCCCCCGCGATGGTTAACGAGTTTCTCAAGAGTGTCCCCGTGAAGGCTCGCGAGAGGCTATGCCAGCGGTTGGCAGTCAACCTGGAAACCCAGGTGCTGGCCGGCCGGGCCAAAGAGGCACAGAACCGACTGGCGGCCTGCACCTGGCTGGCCTTGACTGAAGGGGTGGTGCCCTTCGAAGAAATCCCCTTCGTCCAAGCGTTGGGGGTGCGGGGACTTGAGCTCTGCCGGTACAATCTTTCGATGGGTTTCCGCAATCAGGACGAAGCTAACAGGGCTTACGAAGAGTTGAGCGAACTGCTTTAGGACGCCTCCCCCTGCTCCCGCACGCAAGGGGCGGGGAACACAAGAAGCCTTCCCCTATCCCCTCCCGCAAGGGGCGGGGGAACACGAAGAGGCACAGTCTCACAATGGCCAACACTCTCACAGCAGGCAGAGGAGACAGTCCGGCAGTCTGCGCCGCGGCCCAGCACGCAGTGGCTCTGGTCCGGCCGGGCGAGAAGGTGGGGCTGGGCTCGGGACGGGCTTCCACGGCATTCATCAGGGCGCTGGGTGAGCAAGTGCGTCAGGGTTTGTGCATCGAAGGTGTGGCGACATCGAATGCGTCGGAGAGGCTCGCCAGAGAACTGCATATCCCCTTGGTGGAACTGGAGGAGAACACAGCGCTTGACTCGGTTGTGGACGGCGCCGACGAGGTGGCGCCGAACCTGGATCTTATCAAGGGCTGGGGAGGGGCTCTCGTGCGGGAACGCATCGTGACCTGCGCGGCCAGAAGGCAAATCATCCTCGTCAGTCCCGAGAAACTGGTGCAGGGGCTCGGAGAACGGGGACGCATTCCGGTGGAGATCATCCCCTTCGCGCGCGGCTATGTCTCCCGCCGGCTCAAAGAATTGGGCCTCTTCCCCTCGTTGCGGCTGAATGCGGACGGGACACCGTTCATCTCTGAGAACCAGAACTTGACGCTGGACTGCGCGCTTGAGAAGCCGCTCTGTGACGGAGCAGAGGCGCGCGCGCTTGAGGCGCGGATTGTACAGATTTCGGGTGTGGTGGATACGGGGATGTTTCTGGGCACGGCTGACCAAGTCATAGTCGGGCAGAACAATGGCAGTGTTGAGGTGCTGGCGCGCGGGCGAGGCTGAGGTCAAGTGTGGCACGGGCTATTAGCCTGTGCGGGGACTTTGGCGGTGCGGATTCTAAAGAGGCCGTGCGAAAAAAAGACGCAGCGGTTGACCCATCAATAGACAAGTCGTATACCTTCAACGACTTGTGTGATTGTGAAAAATCTGCAAATAAATGAAGAATGGTGTTGACAAGGAACTGAGCAGAGTGTATAAGTTATTAGTCATCCGCAGATAGATCTGCGGGTGAGCTAGTGAAGTGGGGAACTGACGGCGGTTGAAGCTCCGGCCTCCACACCGGGTGTACCGCGTTGGCCGTAAGAATGCGGTGCATCTGGGAAAGATGAAGGCACGGAGTTTTTGTCGTCAATAGGCATAACAGAGATTTGAGCCTTAAACGCAGTCTTTCGAGACTGTGGCGCAGAGTTGAAGGGCGAGAAGCCCGGAGGCTGCGTGGCTGGCTCTTTGAAAATTCATAGACAGTTAGCACGCTCAAAGAACACATGTGTGGGCTGACCACGCAATTTCAGTTGAGCGCCCGCAAGCCGTGAGGCTGCAGGCGCGCAAAGGAGTTTGGTGGCGGCCGAAACATAAAGAAGTGACAACGAGCACGCAAATGTGAAACACGTTTGTATGGCTCGCGATCAAGACTTCGTTGACATGAAAATTTCAATTGAAGGGTTTGATCCTGGCTCAGAACGAACGTTGGCGGCGTGGTTGAGGCATGCAAGTCGCACGAGAACGGGGGCGTCAAAACCCCCTAGTAAAGTGGCGGAAGGGTGAGTAATGGGTAGATAACGTACCCGAGAGATGGGCATAACGGCTCGAAAGAGCCGCTAATTCCCGATAGGACCACGGCCAGGCATCTGGCTGGGGTAAAAAGCGGGGGCTCTTCGGACCTCGCGCTCATGGATCGGTCTACTCCCTACCAGCTAGTTGGTGAGGTAACGGCCCACCAAGGCTACGACGGGTACCCGGGCTGAGAGGCTGATCGGGCACATCGGCACTGAGACACTGGCCGGACACCTACGGGTGGCTGCAGTTCGGAATATTCGGCAATGGGCGAAAGCCTGACCGAGCGACGCCGCGTGCGGGATGAAGGCCCTTGGGTTGTAAACCGCTGTCACAGGTGAGCAAGTCACGTCCCGATAACATCGGGATGTGTTGAGTTAAGCTTGAGAGGAAGCCCCCGCTAATCACGTGCCAGCAGCGGCGGTAATACGTGAGGGGCGAACGTTGTTCGGTGTCACTGGGCTTAAAGGGCGCGTAGGCGGCTGCGTAAGTAAGGTGTGAAAGCCCTCGGCTTACCCGGGGAATTGCGCCTTATACTGCGTGGCTTGAGGGTCATAGGGGAAGGGGGAACTCCAGGTGTAGCGGTGAAATGCGCAGATATCTGGGGGAAGGCCGGCGGCGAAGGCGCCCTTCTGGGTGATCCCTGACACTGAGGCGCGAAAGCGTGGGGAGCAAACAGGATTAGATACCCTGGTAGTCCACGCCCTAAACGATGGATACTAAGTAGGAGGCCCTGCAAGGGGTTTCTTGCCGGAGCAAAAGCGTTAAGTATCCCGCCTGGGGAGTATGGTCGCAAGGCTGAAACTCAAAGGAATTGACGGGGGCTCACACAAGCGGTGGAGCATGTTGCTTAATTCGATGCAACGCGAAGAACCTTACCTGGGCTCGAAGCGCACGGATTAGCTCTATGAAAGTAGAGTAACGCCTTTACCGGTGGAACGTGCGAAGGTGTTGCATGGCTGTCGTCAGCTCGTGTCGTGAGATGTCGGGTTAAGTCCCTTAACGAGCGAAACCCCTATCCTTGGTTGCCATCGGGTCATGCCGGGAACTCCAGGGAGACTGCCGGTGTTAAACCGGAGGAAGGCGGGGATGACGTCAAGTCATCATGGCCCTTATGTCCAGGGCGGCAAACGTGCTACAATGGCCAGTACAACGCGAAGCAAGGCCGCGAGGCGGAGCAAATCGCTTAAAACTGGTCTCAGTTCGGATTGGGAGGCTGCAATTCGCCCCCATGAAGCCGGAATCGCTAGTAATCGGGGATCAGCCACGCCCCGGTGAATATGTTCCTGAGCCTTGTACACACCGCCCGTCAAGCCACGAGAGCTGGGGGTACCTGAAGTCGTGATGAACGCCTATGGTAAAACCAGTGATTGGGACTAAGTCGTAACAAGGTAGCCGTAGGGGAACCTGCGGCTGGATCACCTCCTTTCTAAGGGGATTTCCTTAGACGTCTGGCGCAGGCCTGAAGCCTGCATCAACGACGACTACTTGCCGCACATGTTTTCTGCGGCGTGCTGACTGTCTATGTCAAAATAAGCGTTGGGGTCGGCTGAGCGAGAGACAAAGTGCTGAGTCCTGGGTGCTGAGTGCTGAGGAGCCGCGATTGCAGTTACTCGGAACTCGGTTCTTCCAACCCAGACCTCACATTTTGGGCTCGTAGCTCAGTTGGTTAGAGCGCGTCCCTGATAAGGACGAGGTCGGCCGTTCGAATCGGCCCGGGCCCACCAATCCGATTTAGGATTGCGGATCTTAGATTTCGGATCGTTCAATCCGCAATCCGCAATCTCAAATCCGCAATGGAACCGGGGGCGTAGCTCAATTGGGAGAGCGCCTGCTTTGCAAGCAGGAGGTAGCCGGTCCGAATCCGGTCGCCTCCACCAGAACCGGCAGTACTTTCAACTCAGTACTGATTTGTGTCGCGGGGTGGAGCAGCCTGGTAGCTCGTCGGGCTCATAACCCGGAGGTCGTAGGTTCAAATCCTACCCCCGCTACCAAAATAACCTGAATGGGACGCTCGAGACAGTTAAGTGCTTCCAGAGTTGCAGTTGTTGTTGCTCTTTGAAAATTGAAGATTGGGTGTTTGAAGTCAAGCGGGAACAACGGTGGCATGAACTGCAGTACAGTTTTGCAACCATTGATCTGTTCTTAAGGGCCGCCCGCCGCGCCGCTGGGAAGCGACGCACATCCGGCCGCTCACCGATGCGAGGTTCCTTTAACCTGGAACCTGAAACCGGCAATGCAGTACGCGGTTTCAATCGGGGAGTGGGATGAGGGCGGTCAAGTTACTAAGGGTAAATGGTGGATGTCTTGGCGCTGAGAGGCGATGAAGGACGTGGTAAGCTGCGATAAGCCCGGGGAAGCTGCACACAAGCGGATCCCGGGATCTCCGAATGGGACAACCCAGTCCGGTGCAAACCGGATTTGCACGCTCTGAATCCATAGGGGCGTGTTCAGCGAACGTGGGGAAGTGACACATCTCAGTACCCACAGGAAAAGAAATGCAATTGAGATTCCCGGAGTAGAGGCGATCGAAACGGGAACAGCCTAAACCGGAAGCACGCGAGTGTTTCCGGGGTTGCGGGACCGCGCAACGATTAGAAAAGCCGGCCAAAATGTGGCCTGGAACGGCCGTCCATAGAAGGTGACAGTCCTGTATGGCGGGCTTTTCGAGTCCGGCGGTATCCCAAGTAGCACCAGCCACGGGAAATCTGGTGTGAATCCGGGGGGACCACCCTCCAAGGCTAAATACTCCTCAGCGACCGATAACGAAACAGTAGCGCGAGCGAACGACGAAAAGAACCGGAAGGACCGGAGTTAAAAGACCCTGAAACCATTTACCTACACAGCGGTTGGAGTCCCGATCCGTCGGGATGACAGCGTGCCTGTTGAAGAATGAGTCCGCGAGTTAGTGGGTACGGCAGGTTAAGTCCCTGGAGGGACGCAGCCATAGGGAAACCGAGTGCGAAATGCGCGAATGCGTCGTACTTACTAGACCCGAAGCCAATGGCGATCTAACCTTGGGCAGGATGAAGTGGGGGTAAAACCTCATGGAGGTCCGAACGTGTCTGTGTTGAAAAACGGTGCGATGACCTGAGGTTAGGAGTGATAGGCTTATCAAGCATGGTGATATCTGGTTCTCCCCGAAATAGCCTTAGAGCTAGCGTCGGCTAAGATAGCGTAATGGGGGTAGAGGACTGATAGGGCTAGGGTTCCTACCGGAATACCAAACCCTGTCCAACTCCGAATACCATTCGCCGTAATCCGGCAGTCAGACTACGGGGGATAAGCTCCGTGGTCGAGAGGGAAACAGCCCAGAATACCGTCTAAGGTCCCTAAGCGGGTCTTAGTTAATAAGGAGGTGAGAGTGCGAAGACAGCCAGGATGTTGGCTTAGAAGCAGCCACCATTTAAAAAGTGCGTAATAGCTTACTGGTCGAGCATTCTTGCGCCGATAATTAACGGGAATAAGGCCTGCACCGAAGACGTATCCTGTACCGGCCTGTGCGCCGGTACTTGGGTAGGGGAGCGCTCTACAGGAGATACAAGCCGCCTCGAGAGGGGCGGTGGCGGCCTGTGGAGGTGATTATGCGGACACGAGTAGCGATAAAGAGAGTGAGAAGCTCTCTCCCCGTAAGCATAAGGTTTCCTGGGCCAGGTAACTCCGCCCAGGGTTAGTCGGGACCTAAGGTGAGGCCGAAAGGCGTAGCCGATGGCAAGCCGGTTAATATTCCGGCACCGCTTGCAAGGTTGTGCCAGTATGACCCAGATAGCCAAGGCCGGGGAATCGGTTAGCTCGATCCTCCAAGCGCAAACGGCGTTGAAGCCCGGTGAAAACGGGCTGAGCCCGAAGTGCGAGTGCGCTCCCTTGAAAAAGGAGCAGGCGGCCGTAGCTACGCTGGCGAGAAAAGTGCTGCGCACGTTAACCTTGCGGGTGCCCGTACCACAAACTGACACAGGTATGCGAGGCGAGTAGCCTAAGGGGCTCGAGATAACTCTCGTGAAGGAACTCGGCAAATTTGCTCCGTAACTTCGGGAGAAGGAGCGCCTGGTAGGGGCAAAACACCGCAAGGTGGGCGCCCCGAGAGGCCGCAGAGAAATGGTCCCTGGAACTGTTTAGCAAAAACACATGTCTGCGCAAAGTCGCAAAGACGACGTATGCAGACTGACGCCTGCTCTGTGCCGGAAGGTTAAGGGAAAGTGTCAGGGGGTCCGCCTCCAAAGCACTGAACCGAAGCCCCGGTTAACGGCGGCCGTAACTATGACGGTCCTAAGGTAGCGAAATTCCTTGTCGGGTAAGTTCCGACCTGCATGAATGGCGTAATAACAGGGGTACTGTCTCCACGAGAGGCTCGGCGAAACTGTAGCAGTGGTGAAGATGCCACTTACCCGCGACTAGACGGAAAGACCCTGTGGACCTTTACTGTACTCTACTATTGGGTTTTTGTGCTCATTGCGTAGGATAGGTGGGAGACTGCGAGACTCCGTTTTCGGACGGAGTGGAGTCAACGGTGAAATACCACCCTCTGTGTACGAAAATTCTAACTCTGTTCCGTAATCCGGGCGGAGGACCGTGGTAGACGGGCAGTTTAACTGGGGCGGTTCCCTCCCAAAGAGTAACGGAGGGGCCCTAAGGCACGCTCAGCACGGTTGGCAATCGTGCGTCGAGTGCAAGGGCATAAGCGTGCTTAACTGCGAGAGAAAAACCTCAAGCAGGTACGAAAGTAGGGCTTAGTGATCCGGCGGTGCAGTGTGGAATGGCCGTCGCTCAACTGATAAAAGGTACCCCGGGGATAACAGGCTGATCTCCCCCAAGCGTCCATAGCGACGGGGAGGTTTGGCACCTCGATGTCGACTCATCGCATCCTGGGGCTGCAATCGGTCCCAAGGGTTCGGCTGTTCGCCGATTAAAGCGGTACGTGAGTTGGGTTCAGACCGACGTGAGTCAGGTCGGTCCCTATCTGTCGTGGGCGTAGGATTCTTGAGGAAAAACAACCCTAGTACGAGAGGATTGGGTTGTACGCACCCCTGGTGTTCCAGTTGTGCCGCTAGGCACACCGCTGGGTAGCTACGTGCGGACAGGATAAACGCTGAAAGCATCTAAGCGTGAAGCCTCTTCCAAGATAAGGAATCCCCATCAGACTTCTGGTAGACTACCAGTTCGATAGGCTGGATGTGTAAGTCCGGTAACGGGCGAGCTTACCAGTCCTAATTAGTCGATTGACTTGACCGCTCTCGTCCCACCATCCGTGTCCTCCTCCCCTCGGGGAGCGGGCCGCGGTGAGTGGAGCCGGGAAGCGGCTTGAGTAACAGCATGGTTGCGAACGCAGTGCTGCACCATGCCCCGTTGTCCCAATTCAAACACCCAATCTTTGCCTTCATTCGGTTTCGGGCTCTCGTTACTTGTCTCGGGAAGCGTCTTCGCGGGTGCAACCAGAGATCAGAAACCGGGGTCCAGAAACCGCTGTGTGCTTCAAGAAAGTTCCGGTGACCATGGCGGAGGGGCCACACCCGTTCCCATTCCGAACACGGCCGTTAAGCCCTCCTGCGCCGATGATACTGCCCACAAGCGGGAAAGTAGGTTGTTGCCGGGTTAAATCCAAGCCGCGCCCCAGAGCGATCCGGGGTGCGGCTTTTTTGTCGCCAGAATTTCCTGGAAAACGCCAAATGTTGTAGTATCAGTTAAGGAGGTGAACCATGCTTCTGAAGACCGCGCCGGCGACCATCGAAGACCTGTACAATGAGCCTGGCAAGGCTGAGCTCATTGGGGGGAGGATCGTCCGCTATATGTCTACCGGAGAGAAACCCAGCCGGTTTGCCTGCCGCATCCTGCGGAATCTGGCTGACTACGTTGATCGCTTGGGACGTGGCGGTGTGTACACCGATGGTCTCGGTTATACCGTCCCGGAACTGCCCTCCGGACGCGAATCCTTCTCACCCGATGTTTCCTTCTACGACGGCCCCCTCCCCAAGAATCCCATGCGCTTCATCGAAGGCCCGCCCACGTTTGCAGTCGAGGTCCGCAGCGAAAGCGATTACCGGCCCGGAGCGGAAGAGGATATGGCTGCCAAGCGCGCGGATTACCTCGCTGCCGGCACCCTGGTGGTCTGGGACGTTGATACTTTGGCGGAGCGGATTTACGTTTATCGCGCCAGCCACCCGGATACCCCTCAAACATTCGTCCGCGGCCAGCTTGCCGAGGCGGAACCCGCTGTTCCGGGTTGGCGCGTTTCTGTGGATTGGATTTTTGCGTAGACCGGGAGGCGCTTGTGCACGCTTGCTCCGGTTCAAACATTTCAGCGCTCCGCCTTTTCCGCCCGCAACGTCACTGCCTGCAAGCCGATGACCTTCCACTGCGGCGGGGTCTTCGGCTTGACGCAGAGCGTGACCGTCCCCGCCTTGTCGAGCTTCAACATGCCCAGCTTCTCGGTGGTGAAGGTTGCCCAACTGCCGGTCGCCGACGATTTCCCCGTCAGCGCCTGGCCGCCGGCTGACACCGTGTATTCGCTGCCCTCCGCGCCGTTCTGGCAGGAATAGGCCACCTGGACCTGATAGGCTCCCGGTTCCGTCAGCTTCAAATCCCACGAGACATAGTCCGCGGAGTTGGCCCAGTAGCCGATGTTGTCTTTGCCTCCGCCGCTTTCGTACTGGGGCGAGTCCCCGTGGATCGCGGCGTCCACCGCGCGCAGGACGAACTTGCCCTCCTGCGCCAGGGCCACGGTTGACTCCTGGGCGAGCGGTGCGGGCTCCAGATCCCGGCCGCTGATTTTCAGCACGAAAGCATGCTCGCAGGGCTTCTGTTCCGGCAGCGTCACCACCAGGCCCTCGCCGGTGCGCGACCAGTCAAGTCTGGCCGCGCAACCCAGGAGACTGACACCCTCAATCCGGCCCGCGGGCGCGTCTTTCGCTTCAGCCAGCGAGCGGACGATGAGTTTGCGGTTCTCGGGCCAGCCCAGCGCGATGGCGTAGAGGATCTCTCCCTTGGCATTGGGCAATTTGGCAAATTGCCCTACGGTGAAACGAATGTCCTGCGCCGAGTAACGCAGGCCGCCTTCGTTGAAGTGTCCGCCTTTCTTTTGCGCGCGGCCCTCGCCGTAGACTTTCCAGGGGCGCGTGGCAAAAATGGATTCGCTGTTGACGTCCATCCACGCGGCCATCTCTTCCAGGAACTTCACTTCCTCGTCGTCAAGGCTGCCGTCGCCGCGCACGGGGATGTTCAGCAGGAGGTTGCCGTTCTTGCTGACGATGTCGGCGAGCATGGCCACCACGGTGCCGGCGCTCTTGTAGTGGATGCCCCGGCGATAGTGCCAGTCGCCGATGCAGGTGTCGGTTTGCCACGGGAACTGTTCCAGCTTGTCGGCCAAACCCCGCTCCAGGTCCAGGACTATGGCTTTGCGGCAGCCGGGCGGCGGGCCTTTGATGTTGAGCACGGCTTCCAGTTTGCCGTCATGCCACTGCATGTTGGCGTTGTAGAAGTGCGCGGCGATGCTCTTGCCCGCGTCGCCCAGCGGCAGGTCGCCGTCGTCGAAGTAGAGCAGGTCCGGGCGGTACTTATCCAGCAGGTCCCGGGTGCGGTAGAACCACTTCCTGACGTAGTTCTCGCGCGCCTCCGGCGTGCGGGCCGCGCCGTGCGGGCCGTACAGGTCCGCCGGGTCGTAGCCTTCCCACCATTGGCCTTTCCCGTCGCTCTTGGTGAGCGCGCCGTCGTAGGGCACGCCGGCGAGCGGGCCTTTGGTGTCGGATTTGTGGGCCACGTCGTACCAGTCCCACGAGCGCGCATTGTGGACGGTGACGCCAAAACGCAGACCGCACTTGCGCGCCGCCGCTGCGTACAGGCCGGTGATGTCCTTGTGCGGGCCGAGATTCACCGAGTTCCACTGCTGGTACTTGGAGTCCCAGGCGTCGAAGTTGCAGTGATGGTTGACCATGAAGGTGAAGTATTTGGCGCCCGCGCGCTTGTAGAGTTCCATCATGCGCTCGGGTTCCCAGCGCTCGCCTTTCCAGAGGGCGATGATGTCTTTGTAACCGAACTTGGAAGGATGGCCGTAGGTCTTGACATGGAACTGGTAATGCGCGCTGCCTTCCATGTACATGTTGCGCGCGTACCAGTCGCCTTGCTCCGGCACGCACTGCGGACTCCAGCAGGCCCAGATGCCGAACTTCGCGTCGCGAAACCAGTCCGGGCACTCATACTGCTTCAGCGAGTCCCAGGTGGGCTGGAAGTTCCCCGTGGTGATCTCGATCTTCTCAGGCACAGGGGCGGCCGGAGGAGGTTCGGCGGCCTGCGCCAGCGAGGCACATGCGGCGAGCACTATTAGTGGGCCGGCGGTAGTTATGCGTTGCGTTCTCATCACCTCCTCCTATAAAATAAAAAGCACAGACCATTGCATCGCCAACGGCCTCCTCGATTTGCTATGGTCTAGCCCATATCTCAAGGATGCAAGCAGCATTGTGTCGCCCGCCTTCCCCTGAGATTCTACGGATAAGCCTCCGCCCTGCAAGGGCTCATATTTGCCGCTTGACTTCGCTTCCCAATACGGGAAGAATAGCCTCAGGTGGGGGACGGCGCCGGATGCGGCTGATCGCAAAACGGGCGGTGCGGGAATTCTGGGAGCAGTATCCTGAAGCGATGGTGCCGCTGCAAGCGTGGTGCAAGGAAGTGAAGCGGGCGGCTTGGAGCAAGGCGGCGGAGGTCAAAGCCAAGTACGGCAGCGCCAGCATCGTTTCAAGCGACCGGGTTGTCTTTAACATTTGCGGGAACAAATTCAGGCTGATTGCCAAGATCAACTATAGGTGGGGGCTGGTTTACGTTCGGTTCATTGGCACGCATCGGGAGTACGACCAGGTTGACGCGGAGGCAGTATGAGGCTGAAACTAATCAGGTCCGCTCGGGATTACGAAGCGGCATTGGCGCGCATTGCCAAGCTCATGGACATTGACCCGGAGCCAGGCACCTGCGCAGGCGACGAACTTCAGGTGCTCGCGTTGCTCGTCGAGCAGTATGAGGACGAGCATTGGCCTATTGGGCTGCCCACGCCGGTGGGCGCGATTCACTTCCGCATGGATCAACAGGGACTTAGCCAGCAGGACCTTGTGCCGTACATGGGCAGCCCCAGCAAGGTCTCCGAGGTCTTAAGCGGCAAGCGCGCGCTGAGCCTCAGCATGATCCGGCGGTTGCACGAGGGTCTGGGAATTCCCTTGGAAGTCTTGATCCAGGAACGGGACGAGCGTGGCCCCACCCGGAGCGCTTCCTGCGCGCCGCGTGCCGGGAAGAAGACAGCGGCGGCCACAGCCGCCGTCCACGCCGGCCAGCAGGCCGTCTCTTGATCGTCCCATTGGTTCATCAGGTTTGTTCTCAGCCTCTTGGAAAAGCGGAAAATCGGGGACAGCGAACACGAACTTTAGAGTGCCCTGTC
>JBEKKG010000006.1:0-26972 GCA_050010835.1 Planctomycetota bacterium | reverse complement strand
TTGGGCAGCCGCACGATGGTGTGCAGGTTGAATTCCTTGAGCAGGTCTGCCTTGATGCGGGCGCAGATGCCGTCGCCGAAAAGCGTGCCGTTGGGCACGACCAGGCCCGCCCGGCCCGGCTCGGGGTGCCGCCGCAGCTTGCGCATGATGAGTTGCAGGAAGAGCAGCGCGGTTTCGGCGGTCTGCTTGTCTTCGGGGAAGTTGCCGAGGATGCCGCGCTCTTCCTCGCCGCCGAACGGCGGATTGGTGAGGATCACGTCCACGCGGTCGCGGTCGCCGATCTCGTTGAGCGGGAAGCGCAGCGCGTTGCCGGGGTCAATCTGCGGCGCTTCCAGGCCGTGCAGCAGCAGGTTCATCTGCACCAGCAGGTACGGGAGCGGCTTGGCTTCGCAGCCGAAGATGCTGTCAGCCTGGAGCGTGCGGCGCTGCTCGACCGTCTTGCACTGCTGCGCGAGATGCAGATAGGATTCCACGAGGAACCCGCCCGTGCCGCACGCGGGATCTAAAATCTTTTCGCCCAGGCGCGGGTCCGTGACGGCGACCATGAAGCGCACAACAGCGCGCGGCGTGTAGAACTCGCCGGAATCGCCAGCCGCGTCGCGCATTTCCTTGAGCATGGATTCGTAGAGGTGGCCGAGCGTGTGGATTTCGTCGCTGCTGGTGAAGTGGATGTCGTTGAGCTTGTTGATGACATCGCGCAGCAGGTAGCCGTTTATCATCCGGTTCAACGTGCCCTTGAAGACGGTGGCGATCACGTCGCGCCGGTCTCCGTTGCTGCTCTGCAAGGCACGCAGATAAGCGAACAGCCCCGGCCCCTTGCCGCCGTCCGGGAGCCGCGCTTCTTCCTGGTTAATGAAGGCAATCAGTTCGCCGCCCGTGATGCCGTCCGGTTTGGCCGCCCAATCGCGCCAGCGGTAGGGTTTTTCAATAGCGGGCTTGAAGCGTTTCCCGGCGAGTTTGGCTTCCTCCTCGCGGATTTGCTCCATGTCGTCGAGGAACTTGAGGAACATGACCCAGGTGAGCATGGGCAGGCGGTCCAGGTCGCCGCTGAGGCCCTTGTCCTTGCGCATGATGTCCCGCGCGGACTTCACGATGGAGCCGAGCTTCTGGGCGGTGGTGCGGGATGGGGATGACGCCGCAGTTTTCATTCTCCGCCCTCGGCACTTTGGGAACGGGGGTCTGCGACCGGGGCTGTGTCTTTGCTTGCCCCCAGCTTTAGCTGGTGGGGCAAGGTAGACAGATTACCTCCAGAGCAGGCTTCAGCCTGGCTTTCCATTCGCCCTGGGCTGGCTTGAGGTTGTTGCTTGCCCCCAGCTTTAGCTGGTGGGGCAAGGGTGGACAGATTGCCTGCTGAGCAGGCTTCAGCCTGGCTTTCCATCCGCCCTGGGCTGGCTTGAGGCTGTTGCTTGCCACCAGCTTTAGGTGGTGGGTCAAGGGTGGACAGATTGCCTGCTGAGCAGGCTTCAGCCTGGCTTTCCAATTCATCCCCGGTGGCTTCCAGCCGGTTGCTTGGTGTGCCCTTGGTATGATGCTGCTTTTGATTCCTAACATACTCTGTCACCCAGGGCAATTGGCGCCTACCGAAACTCACCACCCCATAGCCCCTCTGCCAGTCCAGCACCTTCCTGCCGGCGTGTTTATTTGTCTCAAAGCTGCTGCCCCCTTTCAGTTCGCCAAGGAGATCGCTGATGAGAACAAAGGGTTCTATCCGGATTACCAGATGCACATGAGTTTCTGTTCCGCCAATCTCATGAAAGAATATTCCCTTAGTCTGGCGGCAGCGGTTCCGAATGTAGTTGTGGACAAACAGTTCTGTGGCCGGCACAAGCAGCGGCGCGTCACCCAAGGTATGCCAGTTGAAGTGCAGGAATATCTCACTGTAGACATGGCCGGCCATGGCTAAAGCCCCTCCCAGGCAAGCAAGCCGGCTGAAGCCGGCTTTGAGGTATTCCTTTACCCTGCCTACCACCGCCTAAAGGCGGTGGCAAGCAGAGTGTCAAGTCCGCTAAAGCGGACTCCACGATGGAGCCGAGCTTCTGGGCGGTAGTAGCGCTGGGTATCATCGTCTAACATTCAACTCCTGTAGCATCAAGCTGTATTGGAGCATCAAGCTGTTCAGCGATTGCGGCGGTACAGCGGAGGATTAACGACACCGCCTTGAATAGTGACTTCGCGTCCATCTGCGCTATATCGTCCTCCGACGGTGAAGTGTGAGCACATCGGTTGCGGATCGTCTCTGCGACCGCGAAGCACGATGTGAGCTCCCGGTTGGTGACTGTTGCGACGAGTTTCCGCTTGGCGACAATGAAGCCCTTGTCACAGAACGAAGTGTAGTAGAGAAGTTCCTTTTCGCTCGGCTTCTCCTTTGCGTCAATCCTCCGCATTTGAAAGACCTCGGATGCCTTCTGTTGTCTGCCTGGTGACAGACGAAGGAATGACTGCTTGGGCTGTCTGCGGATAAGCCCCAGGGCGACATCCTCCAGGTTTAGGGCCAGGCCGAGCAGCAAGAGTTTGAATGCGGGGCCTAACAAGCCACGGTAATTAACAAAGCCAATGATTGCGTGTCCGTCCAGGACCAGGTAGTAGACATTGTCCCTTGTTGCGAACAGCTCAAGCAAGTCCAAGGCCCTCGTGTTTGCGGCCACAAGAGCGTCAGGAGAGATCGGATCAGCAGCGTCCCTCACCCTAGTACCTTCTAATTCGGGGTCGAGAAGCTCAATAGAACCCACAGAGGCGACTGGCCTGGTCCCGTCAACCACTAGAAAAATCTGATCAAAGTCACAACCCTCCTCCATGCACGTCTCTATCCATGACTCCTTTATTGGGACGATTAGAGCATCCTGCTGCAACACTGAGTGAATAGGTTCGAGCACATCACGCGCAGTGATCAACTTGGGCAGGGAGTCGAGAATCGAAACGCGTCGCGTCATTTTGTCACCCACATTTTGCTGTCGGAGTTACCGTTCTTAGTCACGCCACGTACAGAAGCGTCTGCAACCTGTTCACCGCCTCGCGGAGCCGTTCGGCTCCTTAGTCCTTGCACCTGCCGCCCAGCGCCGACTTCACAATGGAGCCGAGTTTCTGGGCGGTGGTGACGCTTTCACCTTCGCTTGCTTTGCTCATGGCCTCGCCTTGAAGTTCTTGAAGCAGTCCTGAAACGAGTTTCGCAGTCGTTCAACAACATTGAGTGCGACGGGCACTAGCCCCTGTTCCCATTTCTCGTGCTTGTTGTGCGACAAAAGCCGACTGATCGAGGCACTGTCGGTGTTGGCAACGAAGTAGCAGTAACGCGCAGAAAAATCGCTTCTCAATCCTATGAAGGCCCTGCCGAGACCCAATGGCAACGGTGAGGTGTAGTGCTTACACTCAATGGCAAGAAGTGCCTTTGGACTGCGCGGAGAACTGGAGTTCTGGCGGCACGCAACTGCTTCTGCTTGATGAATGACGGAAATGTCAGCTTCGTGTAGGACTCGCGATTTGCCAGAAAGGTAGATGCTCAGATGCCCCTCAAGCGGAGGCTTTTGGGGAAAGGTAATAAGGGCGTGCGTGTAAGGTTGCGAAGTCCACCATATCTCACCTGGACTTGTCCTTGAAGTGAATGTTGTCGGCAGGCTGCCGCCAAAGTCACTAAATGAAATGCTCGCCCCTTCGGATTCCGCGGCTTCAATCACAAGGCTGAAAACGTAAAGCTCGAAAATATCGCTGGACGCTGCCCCCAGTGCAAGGCCGGGCGTGATTGCTGGTGCGAAGGCAGCCTGAATGGCAGCGAGCATCTGTGGATCGTAAGGCATTCTACAGTTCCTTTCTCAAGCAGGAAATTGCGTCACTGAGGAGACGAATGGACTCAATTCGTGTTTTCATTTCAGACTCTCTCAGCACCAGTATTGGCGCCTTCTGGTCATCATTCACGAACCGGACTTCGCTTAATGGGGTCTTCGCACGCCCAAAGACTGAAAAAGTGTGCATCTGCATTTGAAAGGGGTGCACGACAGCGTGTTCAATGGCTGAAAGGAGAATACCAAGCTTTTCATTAGCGTTATATGGCTCAGTATAACTATATGCTGCGTGGGGCCCCTTGCGGTAAGACTCCGTGTCCCCTGTTTCCGATAGGGACTTCTTAGCGACAACAGTTGCTGAGTTCTTCTCGAGTTGCCTTCGGACGCCGATAGCTTCTTCGACCTGCTGCGCTACCCATCCGAACTCTCTCTGACGCAGCATTTTCATCAGCTCGGCGAAGACTTCACTGCATTCCTTCTCGTTCATTACGCTTCACTCCTCACGCCACGTACAGCAGCGTCTGCAATCTGTTCACCGCCTCGCGGAGGCGCTCGGCCCCGCCAAACAACTTCACAATCTCCACCACGTTCCCCTGTTCCGAAATCGGCGGCACTTTCAGCACGTCGGGAATGATGAACTGCTCTGTACCGTGTACCGCGTACTTTTCCAGCAGCGTCTCCAGGATGGCGCGCGCCTGCGGGCCGAACTGGTCGAAGAAGTCCTTCTTCTCCTTGCGCAGCCGTTCGGCCCGTTCCCGCCGGGTGCGCAAGGGCGCGTTGTATGCAATGTGGCAGAGCAGATCGAAGGGGTCGGCATCCGGCTGCTGGCTCTCCGTTCTCAGGTGCTCGAAATCAATGCCCTGCTCAGCCAGCAGCTTAATGACCTCGCCACGCCTGTCGGGGTCCATCCAGCGGGTGCGCAATTCCGCCGGGGACCTGAAGAGAGTCCGCACTTTCTCAGCCGCGTAGTCCGTAAAGAGCACACAGCGCAGTTGCTTGCCGTCCGGGTCAATGTCGTAAACCAGGTGCGTGCCGATCTCGACGTGCCCGCCGTCATAGTAGAACTTGCGCCGCTCCTGGGTTTCTTCCTCGATGAGGCCCCCAGGAGGCGGTTGTTCTTCCTCGTCCGGCTTGATGATTTCTTCTTCAACGGTCTTGCCGTCTGCGTCAATCTCCTCTTCGGTAATGCGCGCCGGCTCGCCGTCGAATTCGGGGTCGGCAAAATGCTGCGTGGCTGAACCCGTGTAATCGTGGATGTTGAAGAAGAGCTTGCCGTAATCGTCCCGCACCCGCGTGCCGCGCCCGATGATCTGCTTGAATTCGGTCATCGCGCCCACCACGCGCGCCAGGACAACGTTCTTGCACGTCGGGATGTCCACGCCCGTGGTGAGAAGCTGCGAGGTCGTGAGGATGACGGGAGTCTGGCGCTCGGGGTCCTGAAAGCGGCTCAGGTGTCCGCGCCCGGTGCCGCCTTCGTCGGCGGTGACTCGGCACACGTAGTCCGGGTACTTCCGGGCAAGGTCGCTGTTCAGGTTGTTCAACGCCTGCCGCATCTCGTCGGCGTGCTCCTGGTCCACGCAGAAGACGATAGTCTTGGCAAACCGGTCCGTGGCTTTGAGGAACGCAGTCAGGTGCCGGGCAATCGCTGCCGTGCGGGCTTTCAGCGCCACAACGCGCTCAAAGTCCTTGGTGTTGTACTCGCCATCGGGAATGGTGCGGCCATAGCGGTCCAGGTCACTCTGGCTGGGCCGCCAGCCCGCCGCGTCCCACGAGGTGACGATACGATGCACGCGGTACGGCGCGAGGAAGCCGTCTTCGATGCCCTGGCGGAGACTGTAGGTGTAGATGGGGTTGCCGAAGTAGCGATAGGTGTCAATGTTATCCTGGCGCTTGGGTGTGGCCGTCATGCCAAGCTGGAAAGCCGGCTCAAAGTATTCCAGAATTTCGCGCCAGCAACTGTCGTCCTTCGAGCTGCCCCTGTGGCATTCGTCCACCACGATCAGGTCGAAGAAGTCCGGGGCGTACTCCTTGTAGAGGCCCGGCCGGCGTTCGTCTTTGGCGATAGCCTGGTAGATGGCGAAGTACATCTCACGGCCCTTGTTGATCTTGCCGCCCGTGATCTTCCACCGCGCATCGCCAAAGGGCGTGAACGTCTTGTCCTTGGGGTCGTCAACCAGAATGTTCCTGTCGGCCAGGTACAGAATGCGCGGGCGGCGGAAAGCGCCGGCGCGGTTCCAGCGCGCATTCCACAGCTTCCAGCAAATCTGAAAAGCCACGATGCTCTTGCCGCATCCCGTGGCCATCGTCAGGAGCACGCGGCTGTTCCCGGTCAGCACGGCCTCAACTGCCCGGTTTATGGCAATCTCCTGATAATAGCGCAATTGCTTGCCCACCAGCGTGGAACAAGGCGTCAGGAGCCGCTGCACCAGCGTATCGTCGGCCAAGCCCTTTGCGGCCCGCAGCCGCGCCCACAGTTCCGCCGGCGTGGGGAACGTCTCCAGCATCCGCTCCAGGCCGGTGAGGTAGTCGAATTCGACAACCCCGTGGCCGTTGGTGGAAAAGGCGAATTTCACGTCCAGGATTTCGGCATACTCTTTGGCCTTTTGCATACCCTCTGTTGGCAGCTCGTTCTCGGCTTTGGCTTCGATAACGCCGATGGGAAAGTCGCGCGTATACCGCAAAATGTAGTCAGGGCGTTTCGGGGCACCGCGGCGGACCTTGTTGCCAGTGACCACGATGCGTCCGTCAGTGATGGTGCGCTGTTCCGTGAACGAGCGCGGGTCGTTGTCCCAGCCGGAAGCCACGAGCTTCGGCAGGACGAGCTTTCGGCAAGTATCCGCTTCGTTCATGCGGCGCCCCGCCTCTCTTCTTGGCGCAGCACCTTCCGGTCGGAATCGCTGTTGTCAACGATGAAGAGGTTGCCGCCTTGGCGCTTGCTGTCGCTGGCCATAGCACGGACTCCGCGATGCACCACGCAGGGCCACAGATTACACAGACATGCACCAGAGTATAAGAGGCGTCCCTTAGCCACGCAAGGCTGAAAGTGGAATAACGGGGGCTGTCCGAAAGGCTGGTTGGCAACCCTCCCCAGCCTGCATTTCCAGATTTTTTGAAATTTGCACTTGACAACGATGGGCCGAAATCGTATTATACTATAGGGGAAGTTGTTTTTAGAAGGGATGGTCCCTTGATTTTGGATTTTAGATTTTCGATTTTGGATTGAACGGGAACCAGAGACACAGAGGCAGAGAGAACGGCGGCATTTATGCTTTTACAAGATAAGGAACCAAGAACCCTTTCTCAGTGTCTCCGTGCCTCTGTGGTGAGCACCCCGCCGATTTCCGAGCAGGGGCTGGTAATATCCGAGCGGGGCCTAGTAAAACCCGAGTGGAACCTGGTGAAATCCGAGCGAGGTCCGGTGATTTCCGGGCGACCGGCCCTGGGAACTTGCCTATCCAGCCAGGGGGCACATATATCCATGATATGCACAACGATTTCCAGTTTTTTGGCCATATCTTTAACGACTTATATGAACGGCGGAGAAAAAATTTTGGCAGCGGAAACAAGGAAAGAGCGGCGGAGCGGGTTATCAGGCCATAAAGGCTTTCTATCTTCTGTTGCCAACTCCTCTGCGTTCCTCTGTGCCCTCTGTGTTGAGAAATCCGTGTTAGAGGAACGGGTCCCGCAGGATGCGCCAATCGTAACCACTCCCTTGGTAAAGCTCTTCGGGCTCTACGCAAGAGGCCTGCAAACTCTGTGCAGAAGCCGATCAATCATGCGACAAAACGTTGCAAAATATGACTGCCTTCCGTACTGGTGTTGCTATCATAACATCATATCCATAGGGCACTTGCCGAAAGAGGACATCGCCTCGCTCCGTGTTGCCACCAGCCTCAAGGCGAATCCCGGCCGCAGCCAGCGCTGCCTGGGCGTCCCGCTTCAAGAGCGGCTTGCGCCGTTCCTGAACGAACTCGCCAGGGCCTGGCGGCGGCATAGCCCGCAGGGGAGGCTTTGGTGGGAGCCGTGGGAGCTGTCGGCCGGGCAGGTGCTGCGCAGCGTCGAGCGCCTTCAGCCCGAAGGCCTCGGACTCGCGCTGCACAGCAACATCGCCGAGGTGATGGCCACGCTTCCCGTGGACCGCTGGTTCCGGAACACCTGCGGCCTCGCGTGCGGCAGCTACATGCAGTCCAACGGCACGTTGTGCGATCACAACTGGGTGTACGGGCCGAAGGCAGTCACCTTCATGTTAACCTGCATTCAACAGCGGCTGTTGAATCCGGATACGTTGACCCTGATAGAGAAAGCGCTGACCGAAATCGCCGAGAGGGTGCTCCGCCAGACTGACGACGGCGCCACGCTGAGAACTGCACAGGCGCGACTGGTGGACCTCGACCGCAAGTTCGCGAAGGCATCGGAGAACATGGCCTTGGCCGAGACCCCGTTGCGGCGAAGCGAGACAGCCCAAGTCGTCGAGAAACTCGCAGCGGAGAAGACGATCTTGGAGAAACAGGTCGGAGAGGTGACGCGTCAGGCAATCTGCCGCGGTAACGCCAAAGATGAAGTGGCAGCGGCAATGTCTGCGGCTCACAGACTGCTCGACCTGGCTCAAAGACCGGACGATCCGGTGGGCTTGACGGAGTTGTTCTCAGGTACGAACGCGCGGTTGTTCTTGCGCTTCGGGCCCGCAGCATGGGGAAAGCGCAAGACGAACAAAATCGCTGGGGGGTAGCCACGTTCGGCGCCTCGCCCCTGCCGATTCAACCATACGAGGGGCGCACGAACAAGAGGGAGGTGGTGGCCTCGGCGGCTCCGGCATGTGTGCCGGCAGCGGCCTGTGGGGACGCGCGCAGCGACCCCGCTAACTGTCTAGAGACCGACAGGAAGGCGGACTCGTTAGGAAAAATTGGTCGGGGCGGCGGGATTTGAACCCGCGACCTCTTGCACCCCAAGCAAGCACGCTAATCCAAGCTGCGCCACGCCCCGACAACGAACGCCGCCAATTCAAAGAGCCACTGCTGTGCCGCAACACTCCACCTGCCGCACAGAAAACCTTCTTAACCGCAGGCGCGCGTCAAGTCAAGCATCATGTTGGGCTCTCGTCCTTTTTTGTTTTGGCCTTGCGGGATGGGCGCCATTCTGCAACCTTAGTGCTGCTGGAGGGCAGTTCGAACCGGACCGCGGGGGCACAGAGGAACGGAATATGCGTCAATGCGCAAGACCTGTTTTCATGGCGCTGGCAGTCTTCCTGGCCGGGTGCGGCAGCGGGCCAACAGGAGGAGTCAAAGAGGCGCTCATCGGCGGCAACCTGGAGCTTTCCGGCGAGTCGGCTGAGTGGGGCCAGGACACCAAGAAGGGGATGGAGTTGGCCTGTGAAGAAGTGAACGCCAGGCCGGAGCAGAAGGTGAAGCTGCGCATCGTCTATGTGGACAACAGGAGCGAGCCGGGGTGGTCCAAGAATGCGATGAAGCAGCTTATCGCCCAGGACGGCGTGCTGGCGGTAATCGGCGCGGTGGGCTCGAACCGCACGATCGCTGCCAGCGACGTGGCCATGGAGGAGAAAGTGCCGCTGATGACGCATGCCTCCACCAACGTCACCATCACCAGGAAAGGCGAGTACATTTCGCGCATCTGCTTCAATGACGACTTCCAAGGCCCGGTGATGGCCAGGTTCGCGCGCGCCACCCTGAAGGCCGAAACGGTCGTGATCATGGTCTCGAGGGGCAACACGTATTCGGAAGGCCTGAGCGTTTCGTTCCGCAAAGTATTCACGGCCTTAGGCGGCAAGATACTCGACGAACTGGCCTACCAGGCCGGCACCAAGGACTTCAAGACCCACGCCACCACGTTGAAGCAACTCAACCCCGACGTGGTCTGGCTACCGGGATACCACAATGAGGCCGGGCTGATCGTCAAACAGGCGCGCGAAGCGGGTTTCCAGGCGCCGTTCCTGGGCGTGGACGGCTGGGATGCCCCGGCGTTGTTCCAACTGGCCGGCCCGGCCATCAAGGGCAACTTCGTCTGCAACCATTTCGATGCCGGCGACCCCGATCCTGTGGTGCAGGAGTTCGCCAGGAAATTCGAGGCGCGGTACAAGAGCCGGCCAACCGCCATGGCCGCGCTGGGCTACGACGCCGTCTACGCCATGGCCGATGCAGTCAACCGGGCCAGGGAGCTCAAGCCCGAGGCGCTCAAGGACGCCATCAACACTCTCAAGGACCTCAAGGGTGTGTGCGGCACCATAACCATGGGTCCGGATCGGGAAGTGGTGAAGAACGCCGTGGTGCTGGAGACCGGCGAGACGGGGTTCAAGTACAAGGAAACGATCAAACCGTAGGATACCCGCGTGACTGACTTCCTTAACTACCTGCTCAACGGCCTTTCCCTGGGCTGTATCTATGCGCTGATTGCGGTCGGCTACAGCATGGTTTACGGGGTCATCAAACTGATCAACTTTGCGCATGGCGAGTTCTACATGTTCGGCGCCTTCGTGGGCTACTTCGTGCTGTGCTTCGGCTTCGGCGGCGTGGCCAACGGAGCGGATGTGAGCCTGGCCGCGGTGCTTGTGGCGCTGCTGGCGGCGGGCCTGGCCACGGGCCTGCTGGCGGTGGTGGTTGAGCGCGCTGTGTATCGGCCTTTGCGCTCTTCAGGCCGCATCGTGGCGCTCCTCGCCGCCCTGGGCGTGTCGCTGTTGATGCAGAACACCGGCCAGCAGACCGTGGGCGCCAAGGACCGGAGCTTCCCGCACACTTTCACCGCCCAGCGTTTTCCCCGGACGAGGATTGATCCTGACTGCCTCACCGCGGGACAACGCGCCCAGGCCGACCTGGCCATCGTCTACACGCGAGCGACGGAGGGCGGGCGCGAGACGCTGGTCGAGAACCTGGCCAGCCGCGGGCGGCCCCTTACCGCGCAAGCTTGTGAGAGAATGAGGGAACTCCTGAAACGCACGGCCGCAGCAGACTGCGAAGCCGCCGTGTATTCATATCCGGCGGTGACCGTGACCAACACCCAGGGGCTGATTCTGCTGGCCCTGCTGCTCACCACCGCCGCGCTCTATCTCCTGGTGCAGCACACCCGTTTTGGCCGCGCCATGCGCGCGGTCTCGCACGATTTTGAGGCCGCGGCCCTGATGGGCATTAACGTCAACCGCGTAGTCGCGGGCACGTTCTTCGCCGGGGCGGTGGTGGCCGGGATCGGCGGCACGCTGGCCGGCGGGATGTACTACAACGAGATCGGGCCGCTGATGGGCCTGATGCCCGGCCTGAAGGCCTTCGTGGCGGCTGTCTTCGGTGGCATCGGCAGCGTGCCCGGGGCGCTGCTGGGCGGCCTGCTCCTCGGCACCTCGGAGAAGCTTGTCGAGGCGTACTGGAGTTCCCTTTATTCCGACGCCTTCACGTTCGCTATCCTGATCCTGGTGCTGCTGGTCCGCCCCAGCGGGCTGCTGGGCCGTCCGCCGAGCGACAAGATGTGAGCCACTATCCAACAGGGAGGGCCTCAAACGCAGGAATGTCCACCATGTAAACGTTGCCATAACCCAGCGCGTCGCTGGTGAAGACGGCGCGGCGGCCGTCCGGGGAGAAACGCGGATGCACGTGAGTCTGCTGGATATGGGACGAACTGCGGTGCTCGCACAGTACGCGGCGCGGCGTGAACTTCCCTTCGCGAAAAGCCCACAGGTAGACGTTGGCATCGCTGCCGAAGCCATCGCCGATAACCAAGTCCATCGTGTGGGAATGAAAATGCGTGGCATTCTGGGCGAAGGGCACTTCGATGTGCTCGCTGTTGTTGTACTTGATCCAGCCAAAGACCCGCTGCCCGCCGCCTCTTTGCGTCTTGCCGCAGAAGGCGATGTGCTGGCCATCGGCCAGCCAGTGTTCGTTGCCGAGGTACTCTCCGGGCTTGAGGGGCCTGATCTTCCAGACCTTGCCGGTGGAACGATCAAAGCCCCAGATGCGGTGGCTCACCTTGTCCCAGGGGCCTTCGTGGCAGAAAGTGAGCAGGTTGGGCTGTGTGGGCGAGGCGTTGACGTGGCCAATCCAGTTGTTCTCCTCCCACAGGACGCGCGAGCCGGAGCCGTCCGTGAGGGTTTCGAGGACGCGCGAGAGCGGGCGGGCCTCGAAGTACTCGCGGAAACCGATGTTGCCCTGCTGCAACTTGACCGCGAATTTCTTGGAGAGGTCTTCGTACGCGCCGGTGCAGACTGCTGCGCCATCGCTGCTGACGCTGGTGTTCGCGGGCCGGAAACCGGGCTCAAGCTGCAACAGTGTGCGCAGCGCCAGGGTGCGCAGGTCCAGAGCCAACAACTCCTGCCCTTTCCAGAAGTAGGCTTCCTCGCGGCGGGGGTGCACGGAGGCGTGCAGAAAGGACAGTGTGGGCGGGTACTCTTTTTCGGGCGGAAAATCGGTCAGTTGCATGATCTTGCCGCCGGTCAGATCCACGGAGAAGAGGTTCACCGCGTTTTCGCGTTCCGAACCGAACAGCAGCCTTTGGCCGCGCTCGTGCCAGCCAGGGTTGGTGAAGTACAGGTGGTGGCTATGGCCGAGGTACCCCGTCAGCCGCCGGACAGGGATGCGGCTGATCTGATCCTGCTCGACACTTGTTTCACTCCTCCAAATGCGTCCCGCGTTCGACATCATGCCCTCCCCAGGAACTGGAGCGTGCCCTTATATCCTACTGGACGAACGGATGCAATGGAACGAGCCCCCTCAAGGGTTGGCCCTGTCAGGACGATAATAGACAGTGCCCAAGCGCCCACACCGGCCGCCCATTTCCCTGGTGCTGCGGACCAGGCCGGCCGGGTGGCAGGGCGCATTTCAGGAGACCGTTGAGCCATGATTCTTGCGAAGACCCTTGCCAGTGCCCCCGCCGGTTCCATTGTCCCCGTGCGCACCGCGTACACAGCTCACGGCGAAACGCCGCGCGCGGACAGTCTGTCTGAGGCGCTGGCGGCGCTGGAAAAGGACTTTGCCCGGCGCTGTCCCAAGTCCGTGGAACTCTACCGGCGCGCCGCGGCTGCTTTTCCCGGCGGCGTCACGCACGACAGCCGCCGTGTGGCTGGGCCGAGCCTGTTCGTCAGCCAGGCCGGGGGCGCGCGAAAACTGGACCCAGACTGGAACTTGTATGTGGACTACTGGGTCGGCCACGGTTCGCTGCTGCTGGGCCATGGGCGGCAGGAGGTCGTGCAGGCCATCCAACTCGCGGCCCAAGACGCCACTCACCCCGGCGCCTGCCATGAGCGTGAAGTGCTGTGGGCGGAGCAGGTCCTGAAACTCGTGCCGGGCGCCGAACGGGTGCGCTTCACGGCTTCCGGCAGCGAATCCACCGCCTTGGCGGTGCGTCTGGCGCGCGGCCTGACCGGCAAACCCTGCATCCTGAAATTCGAGGGGCATTTCCACGGCTGGCTGGACCACGCGGTGCAGGGCGTGGATGTCCCTTTCGACGTGCCCTTCAGCACCGGCGTGCCGGAAGCCGTGCGCGGCCTGACTTGTGTGCTGCCGGCCCGCGACCTGAACATCGTGGCCGAGACGCTGGCGCGGCGCAACGACATCGCGGCCATCATCCTCGAACCGACCGGCGCTGCCGGCGGCTCCGTGCCCATCCGCTCCGAGTTCCTTCACGGCCTGCGCGAACTGGCCTCGCGCCACGGTGTCGTGCTGATATTCGATGAGGTCATCACGGGCTTTCGGTTGGCGCCGGGAGGCGCGCAGGAGCGGTTCAACGTGCGCGCGGACCTCACCTGCTTGGCCAAGATTCTCGCCGGCGGCATGCCTGGCGGGGCCGTCTGCGGCACCCGCGCGGCGTTCGCGGCTATGGAGTTCACAGCCGACGCCAAACGGAACCGCGCCCACCGCGTCGCGCAGTACGGCACGTTCAACGCCAATCCCGTGTGCGCCGCGGCAGGCACAGCCATGTTGCGCCTGGTCAGCGACGGCAAGCCCCAGCGCCAGGCCGAAGCCTACGCGGACAAGCTGCGCGCCGGCTTGAACGCGCTCTTCCGGCAGGAGCGCCTCTCTTGGGCGGCCTATGGCTTCAGTTCGGTCTTCCACATTCTTACGTCCGATGCACCTGCTGGCGCGGGCCTTCGCGACGGCCAACTCGAAGCCGCGGACGTGGCGCCGGTCCTCCTCAAGCAAAAAGGCCCGCTCGACGGCCTGCTGCGCCGCGCCTTGCAGCTTGAAGGCGTGGACCTGCCGCCCGGCCGGCAAGCCTGGATCAGCGCCGCCCACGGCGAGGCGGAGCTCAGGGATACGTTGGCGTCGTTCAGCCGGGCGATTGCGCGGTTGCGGGCGCTGGGGGTTCTGGAACCGCGGATGAACGCAGATGAACGCGGATAGGAGGTAAGGGTTTTTGGTTTCATCTTCCTTCGCAGTGAGGAACGCGGGCCAGCGCAGTTCACGGATGACTGTCGTCACGTGCCACCCGATCTCAACACCCGGAGGGCTCTGCGGCCGTGGCGGCCGGCGCTGAGACCGCCTCGTTCTTGTGGCATTCCATCCACAAAGCGTCGGCGCAGAAGTCAAGCTCGCCGGGCCACTCAATTGTCCGGCCGCGCTCGCCGATACGGACCTGAGCGAAGAACTGCGGATCGCCAAGTTTCGTGAAGACGCCGCCACGCTTCTGCAAAGGGGCAAAGTCCACAACGTCAGTCGTGCCGTCCGCGAAGGCGAGGCGGAGCCTGCACGGCGGTTCTGGAGTTGCTCTGGTGATGATGTGGAACATGTCGCGGTCCTCCTTCAACCTACTCCAGTGGTTCTATTGGTACCGGCTGTTGGCCAACGCGGCAACGCTCCCAAGCATCCATGAGTTCCCGCTGGTGTAACGCGGTCCATTCCAGCACCATTGAGCGCACGCGCGCAGGCGCATTCCCTTCCTGTATTATAGCCGGTGCGATGCGCACAAGCAATTCGCACTCCCCATAGACTGCGTGGAAATGTGGCGGCGCATGGTCGTTCCAACGCATTCGAACATGCACGCCGTGGAACTGCGAAAGCGTCGGCATTGGTTGCTCCTTTTGTCATGCGGTTACACGCTTCCCGCGACAAGATCACCCACCTGCGTGGTGCTGAACCCCATCTTCCCTGCGGCCAGGCTCTGGAGCTTCTCGCGCACCAGCTTGATGACGGCGTTCTCAACCGCGGCGGCGGCCTGGCCCTCGCCAAGGTGGTCCAGGAGCATCGCGCCGGCGCAGATGGCCGCCAGCGGGTTGATGACGTTCTTGCCGGTGTACTTGGGCGCGCTGCCGCCGATGGGTTCGAACATGCTGACGCCCTGGGGATTGATGTTGCCGCCGGCGGCAATGCCCATGCCGCCCTGGAGCATCGCGCCCAGGTCGGTGATGATGTCGCCGAACATGTTGTCCGTGACGATCACATCGAACCATTCGGGGTTCTTGACGAACCACATGGTGGTGGCATCCACGTGCGCGTATTCGCGCTTGACCGCCGGATAGGCCGCGCCGATTTCGTGGAAGGCGCGTTCCCAGAGGTCGAAGGCATAGGTCAAGACGTTGGTCTTCCCGCACAGAGTGAGCTGGGCCCTTTTGCCGGCGGCGGAGTCTTCGGCCTTGAGGCCGCGCCAGGGCTTGTCCTTGTGGCGTTTGAGGGCGAATTCAAAAGCATACTTCAGGCAGCGTTCCACGCCGCGCCGGGTGTTGATGCTCTCCTGCACCGCCACTTCATGCGGCGTGCCTTTGAAGGCCGTGCCGCCCGCGCCGGTGTACAGCCCTTCGTTGTTCTCGCGCACGACGACGAAATCAATGTCCTCCGGCGTCTTGCCCTTCAGCGGGCAGAAGCGCTCATCGTACAGTCTCACGGGGCGGAGGTTGATGTACTGTTCCATCTCGAAGCGCAGGCGCAGGAGAATGCCCTTCTCCAGGATGCCGGCCTTGACGTCCGGATGGCCGATGGCGCCCAGCAGAATGGCGGGGAACTTCTTGAGGTCGGAGACCGCGCTGTCGGGCAGGACTTCGTTGGTGCGCAGGTAACGTTCGCCGCCGAAATCGAAAGCGGTGAAGTTGAACTGCAACGCGAACTTCCGGCCCGCGGCCTTGAGCACCTTGATTGCCTCGCGAATGACCTCCGGCCCCGTGCCGTCCCCGCCAATGACTGCAATGTCGTAACTCTTCATCGTCCCCGTCCCTTTCGTGGTCTCTGCTTTGCCGCGGCCCTGTCTTGGGGCCAAAACGAGCGGCGCATTATAAGGAGAAAGGCGAAAGTCACCACTTGATATTGTTCGCCGGGTGGGACAAACTGTCAGTGAGGAACGGAGGTCGGCCCCATGCCTGTCGTGGCCAGGTTTTACGGCATCATTATAAAGATGTTCTTCGGCCAATCGGAGCATGGAGTGCCACATTTCCATGTCGTCTACGGTGAGTTCAACGCCGTGTTCGCCATTGAATCGCAAGAGATGCTGGTTGGGGATCTTCCCGTCCGCGCGCAGCGGCTGGTCAAAGAGTGGGCTACCCAGTACAGGCAGGAACTCCTGGACATGTGGAACCGGCAGGAATTCAGGCAACTGCCGGGCCTGGAGTAACCGCGTCATGGACACCATCCCTCGCGTACGGAGCGTGCTCGTTTGCGGGCCGGCCATGTTGCGCGTCCGGTTCGAGAACGGGGCAGAGCGGCTGTACGATTGCACGGCGATCTTTTCACTCCCGCAGTTCCAGTTGCTCAAGACCCTGGCTTTCTTCCGTGCCGTGAGAGTAGACCCGGGCGGTTACGGCATCTCCTGGAATGACGACATGGACCTGAGCGAATCCGAATTGTGGACCAACGGCAAGCCCTGCGAATAACTGTACTGCGCACCACAGAGACACAGAGGCACAGAGAACAGCAGGGAAACAGGAACCGCGTTCCGCGGCTTCAGTCCTTTTGCTGCTGCGCATGAAGCAGGACGATGGGCGTGCGCTGGCCCTTCTTGGCGAACTCCGCCTCTTCGCCCTGAATCCATCCAGGCACGGGCGGCATTCTTTGTGAGGCAAGTTGCCAACTTGCCTTACGTGGGGCAAGTTGCCAACTTGCCCTACAGCACACTCTTTGAGGTGCGCGTGCCATTTCTCCTTGGTATTGAAGCTCTCACATTCTTGTAAGTGCCCTATGGCTGCGATGTTATGAGAGACGCACCAGTACGGGAGGTACTCATGTTTTGAAACGTTTTGTCGCATGATTGCTCACTTTCTGCACAGAGTTTGCAGGCCTTTTGTGTAGAGTCCGAAGAGCTTTATCAGCGCAGTGACTTCAACTGTCGCATGGTTGTCACGCGCGGCTTGCAGGGCTTCGGCGAGGACCTTATCCAGGAGTTGCCTGGGGATTACGACCGCCGGGTTATCAGGATCCACGGCTTCCAGCCCCTTTCTCTTTTCGACATCCCGCTCGGCATCCTCGATGCCGTTGACCACGCTGAGATTGAGCTTCTCCTCCAGTTGCTTGAACTTGGGGTGTCGCCGCAGTCTGTAGAGGGTGGCACTCGAGAGCCCCTTGAAGGCGGAACTTGTGCCTCTCAGGTTCCGTGCGGCTTGGGAAGCGACGCCCCCTGTCCTGGCCAACTCCCGAGCTATGATGCGCCACTGGACACTGTTGTACATGCTGACCTCCTTTACAATTTCGGGGCTCGGGGTGCGGGGTTCGTGGATCGGGGTTCGGGGCACGCACCCCGCTTCCCGCACCCCGCACCCCGCACCCCGCTCCCCGCTTCACGCTTGAGGCTCCACAAGGGACGCCCCTATATGTCTAATACGGTTCTGGCGTGAAAAGTATGGTTTCCGAGGGCCGGCGGCAGGGTCTTTCAATTCTCGGAATCGGAGCCGCGCGCATCAGCAAGCCCCGAGACTTCGGGGCTCCCTCACGGTCGCGGCTCGGAAACGGGGCCAAGGGGGGTTAAACGACACAGTGTCGCTAAACCCCCTGCACGTGGTGCGTGGAGTGTGGTTCGTGGATCGCGCCATGCTTCACAGTGGGGGCACTACTTGTGGAAAGAGGCACAAATCCACATAAGTCCTGAGTAGGTAAGGATATGCTGGTTGGCAAGCATTCAATTGAGTGTCACCTACATCGCCCCCTGGGGGGTTTTCCGACCCAAGTTCGGAAAACCCCTGTTTCTGCTCGATTAAACTCCCGCAGGGGGTTTAATTCGGGGAGCGGGTAGTGCACCGACCGCGCTAAATTGAAACACTCCGAGCCGCGCGCGCCAACGAGCAGGAGCCACGGGCGCCCTCGCCCGTGAATCTTCGGCTGGCGGGGCGCCCGTGAATCTTCGGCGGGCGGGGCGCCCGCCGCTCCTTGCCACGTTTCAAATGACCACGGTCGCACCAGTAGGCCAGCCTAGGAGTCTGTCGGGATAAGGCATTTTCGTGTCACAGGTTGTTGCGCTCAGAAATGGAAGCCCAGCCTGTTGTGGAGCACAATGTGTGAAAATCATTACTCCGACAGACTCCTAGAGCGCCCAAAGGGCGCGCCGGGCTGGGTGGCGCGGCAGCGCCACAAGAAGCCTTTCACTGAGCGTTCCAGGTGATGTTATGCCTCTTTCTGAATAAGAGTGTCTAGGGCAGAGCTTCTTGTGCCTGCGGCACCCGGCCCGGTGGGCTTGCCATTACCCACATCTTTGCGAGGCCTTTGGTTGCCCCAGCGGGGCAAGGGATGGTAGCCGGGGGCCGCGCACCAACGGTGCGCGTGCCCCCGGTGGGCGGCCACCAAGCGGCGCGCGCCCTGCAAGGGCGCTGGAGACTTGTGCGCTATCTTTCCACCGCCCCTGCCGGGGCGCAGGCGCATCCACGCCGCCCCACCGGGGGCTGCGGCCGCTGCCGCTGCCTTGCCCCCGGCTACCATCCGCGGCACCTGCCGGTGCCAACGGCAAGCCCTGTGAATAAACGTTGGCCCCTGTCCCACACCACTCGTTTGCCGTCTCAGTCTTTTTGCTGCTGCGCGTGCAGCAGGACGATGAGCGTGCGCTGGCCTTTCTTGAGCGCCTCCAGGTCTTCGCCTTGAATCCATTCCGGCACGGGCAGGCGGAAGAGGGCCGCGCCACCGTCAGGAATGCGCACGGTAGACTGGATGTCCTGACTGTGGCTGAGGGGCGTATGAATCTTGCCGGGCAGGGGCGGCAGGGTCAGCGGGCCTTCTTTGGCGTTGGCCACAGGGTCTATCGTGGCGGGGTTGGCGTCGGTGCGCGAGAAATGCAGGAGTGTATGGATCATCAATTGGTTGGGCACGTCGGGTCCGCCGGAGCCTTCCATGATAAGCGGTTTGACGTCCGCGACGGCCCCGGCCAACACGGCTGTTATCACCGGGTCCAGCGCGTTGCCGCTGGAGTCGTAACTCTTGACTTGCAACCGCTCCATGCCGCCGAAGGCGCTGGCGCGCTGACCGTTGAAGCAGATCATGCGCACGGAAGACAAATCGCGGGAACCGTTCTGGGCAATCAGGTCCAGGACTTTGTCGGCTTCTTTCGCGCCCAGCGACTGGGGCAATTCCGCGCCGACGGCGGCCTTCAAGGCATCGGTGCCGACCACGGCCCAGCGGGTAGTCACAAGCAAGGGCCGGCGGGCGGTTTTGCGCATCTCATTCAGCAGGCGCTCAATCTTGGCCAGCACTTCCGGCGTGTTCATCACCAAGAGCTTGCCGCCGGATTCCTCTATGGAAGTGGCCGGGTCCGTGAAGTACTCGGGCAACAACTTGTCTTTCAGCACGGTGGCAAAATCGGCCGCCTGCATGCAAACGGTGAGGTCAGCGGTCGCAGCGAAAGGATCGCATACCTGTTGGCCTGCGGCGGCAGTAGCGCCCAAACAAGCCCGTGCCCCCAACTCACCTGGGAAATCCGTGAGCTGGCGGGTCATGTCGCGGATATCGAAAACGCGCAGGGTCACGCGCTTGGAGCTGACCTTAACCCGCGAGGTGACATACAGCAGCGAGTTGTAGGGGATGAAAGCGGCATCGCCTGCACGCAAAATCAGCCCCAGAATCTCATCCGCTTTGGCGTCTTTGAGGTCCAGGGTCACAGGCGCGCGCTGGCGCTCGCCCAGTCCGGCCGCATCCAGAGCCATCGGGATTTTGGCCTGGGCAGAGAACGCTTCTATCGCGCGCTGGAAGGGCGTTTCGAGCAGGGACATGGAAAGCTGCTTCTCGAGCGCGGTCTTCAGCGCGGCGGGGATTTCAGCCAGGTCCTTCTTAGGCGCGGCGGCCGCGGGTTCCGGCGCAATCAGCGGGCGGCAGCGCAGCAAGACCAGCATTTCGCGGCCCAGCACCAAGCCGTCCTTGCCGCTGCTGAGCGGCGCGCTGACGCCGGCATACTTGCCCGCCTGCAGGACCATCTCCTGGGAAATGCGGCTGCGGCCTAAGACGGGCAACTGCACCTGGAGCGGACCGATCGTAGGGAAGGCGCCGCCGGTGTTCTGGCTGGTGATCTCGTATTCGCTGGTAATGTCCTCGACCTTCTCCGGCTTGGCACCGTCTTTCTTTTCGGCTTCCTTGGTCTTGCGCTTGATGGTGATGACGTTGCCGCCTGGACTGGAGTTCACCGCCAGGCCGCCGCGCTGAATCACGAAAGTCTCCGGCGTGCCCGCCATCTCAATGTGACCTATGCGCAGGGCGAGCGAGACCAGTGAGGCATCGTCACTCAGGATCGGCCTGAGAGAAACAACCGTGCCCGTGAGAATGCTTTTCACCACGGGCTGAAGCGTGTCGCCGCTGACTTCGTAATTGCAGAGCAGTTGCTGGGTCTTCAGATCGTGGAACAGGCCCAACTGCGTGTTGTAAATGACGCTCGACCCATTGAAAAGCTGTTCGGCCGCACCGTCCTGCACCAGTTTCTCGACGGCACTGACGGCGGCGTCATCGAAGGCCGGGGCCGTAACCTTGCGCACAGCCGCGTCCCGCCGGATGCGGTCCACGTCTGTGCTCTTGAGCGAGAAGATGCGGGCTTCCACGCCCACTTGGCGGCTTTGGCGGGAACGGAAGCCGGCGAGCAGTTCGCGGATGAGCGCGTGAACTTCCTCTGTCTGCATGACCAGGAGGGCGCCGCCGCGCTCTTCAATGGATGTTCCCAATGCCGGGTCCCAGGATTCCGGCCTGACGCGGTTGCGGATCATGTCCGCAATGTTGGTGAGCGTGGGCGCAACGCGCGGCGCAGCCACGTACGGCGCAGCGGAAGTATGACCTTCACCGTTGAAGGGTGAGTTGACCGTGCCCTCCGGCGGCGGGAAATCCGGCACGTTGGTAGTGAGGTCGTTTACCTGATAGGCGAAGAAGATCACTTTGCGTTCGCTCATGTCCAGCACGGAGCGTACCTGCACCAGGCCGGGGCGGATGTCGTAGTGCAGGGCGGAGGTCTCACAGAGCAGGTCGAGAATGTCAATGGCGCGGGCGCCGTCGAGAGTCATGTTCACGTGCCCCTCGTAGGCCTTGCGGTCCGCGCGGCCGACGAGCAGGAAGTTGGCGTCAGCGCGTTTGGCCAGCAGATCGAGGGCGCGGGCCACGGTCATGTCAACCATGTCCACGGCGACGGGCTTCTCCAGCTTGGCCCGTAGCGCGGCGATGGCGGCCTTGTCCTTGTCCTCCTGAGGCGCTTCGCCGCAGAACACCGCGGGCGCGCTTGCCAAAAGGATCGCCAAGGCCACAACTGCGAAACGAGTGATACGCATGGGCGAGGTCTCCTGTTCTGGATTCACAGGTTGTGCCTTTTCTCAAACTGTCGAAAACGCGCCAGCAAGTCCCCTGACAAGTGGCCTATGATCCTGAGTCTGAGGTTTGTGTCTATAGTAAAATCCTGATTCTTGACGAACGAGTCTTCAACCAGCCCCGTAGTGCCAAAGCCATCGTCTGTCTTCAGCATCTTGAAATCCCGGCTCCCGTTGTAAAAGGTTTCTATCTGTGTCGAGATCAGCATCGCCCACATCACGGTGCCGGCGACATTGTAAATCAGAAAAGGACGAGGGTAGTCACACTGGCCTATCTTGGCGATGGTAGGAGGGACTTCGACGATTTGGTATTTCTGATAGTTGCACGCCGGGGCGCCCATGCGTCATATCCCTGCGGGCAGCAGTTTCCCGGCATCCTCAATGCGATAGACTTCCCGGCCTTTGCGGATTGCGACAGGCCTGGGGACGGCAGGCAGTTCTATATTCTGCTTGGAGAAAAACTCCGCCAGCGACTCAAGCGGGATCTCCTTGCGGTTCTTCGCATCCTGCGGAAGGCCTTGGCGTGCAGCCTGCCACGGCGCTTCCCGATGCGTCATTACAGAGAGCTCAGCACCGGTGAACTTTCCGTAGAGTCTCCACACCTGTCTGAGAAACACGCGTTCGTCCAGCGACAAGCCTGCGTCCTTCAGCCGGTTCACAATCCCGCTGCAACCGCACTCCTTGTATTCCCGCCAGACGATGGGCACGACGGGACCGCCCAGCCACGCCTCTATCTTTTCCGGGAACAGGGGCTGCCCAGTCTTTGCGACTGACAGCCCTTGCGCATAGTACAGCAGCTTTTGCAGTTTCTTCGGAGACAACGGCTCCGGTTCTCCATCTGTCTGCGACAGGAAAGCCAGATAGTCAGAGACCTGAAGTACCGTAGCCATCTTCACATTCCCTTCCTGGATTGTACCCGAAGGTGGAGAACTCGTCAACAAGACTGGGGCAGTGCATGTCGGTGGATGTGGCTGCCGGGCCGTTGTAGCGCAGGTTTCCAACCTGCTGTATCGCCGACTTCCAGTCGGCAGGGCCTGCATTTCTGCGAACGTTCAGAGAGTCCGGAGACGCTCTGCAGGCTGGAAGCCTGCGATACAGCAGACTGGAAGTCTGCGCTACATTCGACAACATGCACGCTCCAGGTTAGTGCATCTCCACCTCTACGCTGCCAATGCCGGAACGCAGATAGTTGAACTGCACATTGGGGTGCTCGGCCAGGAGCGACATGGGCACTGCGGCGTCGGGGAGCTTCTTGGAAATCATCAGGGCCGTGAGCCGGATACCGAAGGCGTTGTCATGCTTGCCGCCGTGCCAGATGGAGACCTTCTCCGCTTTCCAGGTCTCGACCGGCCCAACCGTGGCGGCTTGCGACGGCACCAGCGACACCTGACCGCCACCCGAGGTGCGCGCGTTCTGCATTATGGTGAGCGGATGCAAATCCACGACACGCGTCTTGAGCTTGCGGTATTCGGCGGGCGTGGGCGGGTCGTCCTTGTAGCGGCCCTTCCGGCGCAGAGGATCGTTGAAGGCCCAGTGTTTCACTTCGCCTTGGCCGCCCTGCATAATCACACAGCGGACCGCGTCGTAGGTGCGGGTGTAGGCTGCCAGGTCGCCGGTCGGGAAGTGCAAATGCGCCTCCGGCATGCGCAGCGCCTTGTCAATGAGATCAAAGCACATCTCCTTGTCCGTCCGCGCGAAGGAGAGCGCGTGGCTGGGCGGCACGGGCTGGCCGTCCTCGACCCATTCGTCCATGCCCCAGAAATGGGCATTGTCGAGCTTGAGGCCGATGGCATTGACGATGCGCGCCACGAGCGGCAGTTGCTCGGTCGGCCCGATCGGCCCGCAGATGCCGGCGGGACGTCCGGGCGTGGCCTGCCGCCAGGCCGCCACGTATTCGAGCGCTTCGGCGAGGTAAAATTCCTCAACCGTGTCGTAGATGCAGACCTTGAAGCCGGGCCGCGACAGCCCGGTCAGCGCCTTGGGCGTCAGCTTGGCGGCGTCCGCCATGATCTGCGGGTCAATGGTGGTGTAGTCCCACCAATCGGGAGCGATCTTGCTCAATGGGCGCGTCATGGTTCCCCTCCTCTTTGGATCCTAACCACTAACTACTCACCACAGAGGCACAGAGACACAGAGAAAGGAAAGAATAGAGTAAAGGAGTTCTCTGTGTCTCTGTGTCTCTGTGTCTCTGTGGTGAACTAACCCAATCCACGTTCGTACTCCGGGTCGGTCCAACAAGCCTGGCCGAGCAGTTCGGTCAACGGGTCGGAGGCGGCGGCGCAGAAGCCGAGATAGGAGTGCCGCCGCCAGCCTTCAGCGAACTCAAAGCGCCCGGACATGCGCCCCACTTCGCGCGCGATCTCCTCCATCTCCAACAGGTACGCGTCCATGCCCTGGCTGACATCCAGCCACTCCTTTTGAGTGCGGTGCTGGCCCAGCAATTCCCGCTTCCGCGCCAGCACGGGGCCAATGTCCACGTACTGGCCGGGGCGCAGGAGCTTGCCCAGACAGTCGCGCAAACTGTGGGGCAGAGCGTGGTACACCGTGGTCGCGCCGCCAAACGGCAGGACCGCAGGCGCGGTGGCAAAGTTGCGCATGCCGCGCACGAAGGCCGCCGAGACACTAAGGCGGCAGGCGTTCTGGTGGTCCTCCATGTAATCCTGGGGCGAATGCGTCAGCAGGACCGTGGGCTTGACCTGGCGCACCACGGCCGCGACGCGCGCCAGCAGGGACGGCTCGTAGTAAATCGCAATGTCGTCCGCGAGCGGCTCGTGCAGCACGGCCCCGGCCAGCCGCGCGGAAGCCTGCGCTTCGGCGCCGCGCAGGCGGATGATCTCTTCCCGCGAATGCGTGGCCGTGCCGCAGGAACCGTTGGCCAGGTTCCAGAAATGGATTTCCGCTCCGGCGTTGCGCAAGCGCAGCAGCGTTCCGGCAAACATGAACTCGATGTCATCGGGGTGCGCGGCTATCGCCAGGACGACGGGTTTTGGGGCAGCAGGCATAAAGTACTCCTAACGAAAAATCCGAAATCCGAAACTCGAAATCCGAAAGAAACTCCGAAACGGAAAAACTCAAACCCGCATGGCGACCTCTTTCGAGTTTTTATTGTTCTCTGTTTCCTTCGAATTTCGGATTTCGAGTTTCGAGTTTATCCCCATGCCATGCGCTCCGCCATTTCGCACAGCATGGCGAAGTAAGCCGCGGTTTCAGCGCTGCTGCTCATGGGCAGCATGCGCACCGCATAGCCCGGGATGTCAATGCTCTGGTCGGTCGGGCGCCAGGGCAGGTCCAACCAGATCAGATTCGGGTGGTCCTGCAAAGCCGCCGGGCGGCCGTAAGGAGTGGTGTAGATGAAGCGAATGCCGCGCTCCACAATGCCCTTGACATGCGCCACGTTCACAGGCGAATAGCCGAGGTGGACGACCACGTCGCCCGCGCCGTAATCCGGCGGCACGGCCTTGGTCAGATCGCTGACGGACCAGCCCCAGTCGAGCGGATACTTAGAGTCCTTGGGCCGCTCCAGAATCTCCGGGTAGCTGTGGCCCACGAGGATGGCCCATAAGCGTTTGCCGTTCTTCTTGGCTTCAGCCAGCCACTTGCCCGCCTGGATCAGCCGCGCCTGTTGCTTTTCCAGGACGGTGAGAATCCCCTCGATCTCGGCCAAAAACTGCTCGGCCGCATAGCCGGGGGGCAGCGGCGGAATGTAGCGGTCCGCGTGGAAGAACGGCACAGACCACGGCTCAAGCGTGTTATTGTGCGCGACGAAAGACGCGTTGCGGACCATCGCGCCTTCCAGCCAGACGCTCATCCAGATGGCCGGCATCTTGCCGGCGCGGATGCACGCGCAGATCATCTCGCCGGTGGCAATCCAACCGCGCAGGAACGTCTCAAAGGGGCGCAAGGGCGCGAGCGGCTTGAAAATGCCCGTGGCGTAGAAACCCTCGTCCCTCGCCACTCCGCCCGTGAAGCCCGCGAAACGCTTGGCGTCGCCCAGCGGCGCCAGCTCCTCCTCGCGCCCGATGACGAACAGGCGCGCCTGGCTCTTGAGCAGCTTGCGCAGGGTTTTGTCTTTGCGGGGGTCCCAGCCGCGTGCGCTGGGCAGCGCGAAGAACGCCACGTCCTTTGGCGACTGCGCCTCATAGCCCGGCCACTTCAGCCCCATCAGCCCGCCCGCGCGGCCGGAGAATTCGCTGGGCCAGAACGAAGCCACAGGCGCTGGGAAGAGGCTGCCGCCGGCGAGCAGCGGTTCGGCCATCTTCTCGCCCAGGTCTGTCAGGTGCGGCGTGTCTTTCTTGATGGCGGCGATGCGCTGGCGGAGCGCGCCGAGGTAAGTCATTGCGGGACTTGTTGAGGGACCAGCTTGTTTGCGTGTGCTCATGGCTCTCCTGTTACTGTTCACAGGTCCTTCACCCTGTGCTTGTACCGCGCCAGCAGCTTGGCGTTGAATTCGTCCCCGCCCGGCAGGTTGGCGCTGCGGAAAATCGGGGGCTCGATGCCGCGGGCCTTCATCTCCGCCACGGCTTCCATGACCATGCGGTGCGCGATGAAGGCGTCCACGATCGTGGATGTCGGGGCCACGGGCACGTCAAAGCCGGGGATGAAGAAGTCGGCGTCGCCGAAGGGATTGTCGTCGTCAATGCGCAGGTCGGCGAACTCGAAGAGGTGTTTCTTGCTGGGGTGGCGGATGTGGTGGTCCAGCGGCAGTTTCTTGCGCCACTGGTTGGACGAGACGGCGATGATCTTCGCGCCGCGTTTCTTGGCTTCATCGGCGGCGTCAATCGTGGTGGGGTTCATGCCGATGTTGTGGAAGATGATGAGCAGTTCGTCCTTGCCGACTTCGTAGTAGCGGATCAGGCAGTTGCCGTAGCCGGTGGTGCGCTCGACCTCCAGGTATTTCAGGGCCTGGCACATGGGGCTGATGTCGTGGCCCATGATGGGGTTGATGTTGGCCAGTCCGCCCGCGCGGAAGAACATCTCAAAGACCATCATGCAGGTGTGTCCGCCGCCGCCATAGACGTGGACCAGTTGGTCCGCGGCGCAAGCGTCCGCGATCATCTTGCCGGCGAGACGCAGGTGTTCCTTCTCGCGCGCCTCGACGGACTTCAGCTTGGACAGCACATTTTGCAGGTAGGCCTTGCCCAGGTCTTTCTTTGCCATGATGCACCCTCCTCATTCACCACAGAGACACAAAGACACAGAGAAAAGAAAGAGGGGAGTAAGCCAGTTCTCCGTGTCTCCGCGTCTCCGCGTCTCCGTGTCCCCGCGTCTCTGTTTCTTTGTGTCTCTGTGTCTCTGTGGTGAATTCCCCTGCTACGACTTGGCGGCCGACGCAAGTTTCTTCCGTTCGTCCGCGTCTTTGCGCCATTGCCTATTCTTGACGTACTCGGCCGCCTTCTCCCAGTTGAAGTCCGTCAGCAAGGCAGTCAGCGACTCGCGGTGCTCGCGCAGGAACCTGGTCACGTAGCTGGGCTGCTCCTCGTCGAACTCCTTATACATGGCCAGCCAGATAAAGGCCTTCTTGAGCTTCT